>JBNMJF010000134.1:0-5669 GCA_050873665.1 Helicobacteraceae bacterium | reverse complement strand
GTCTAGTCTCAGCCCCAAAAATCCCAAAAAACTACGAAAGCCAAACCGAAAATACTAGAATTGTGGATTCAAACATTGCTGATTCAAACGAATTTAATAAAAACAGCGCTCCGCGCGGAAGTATTTTTGATGAGAAATCGGGGTTGCGCAGTTGTGAGCAAGAAAATAGAACTGATAGTTCATTGACGAAGCGAACAACAAGTCTCCCCGATTTATCGCAAAAAGACAACGCGCCACAAAACGCGCAAATTGTATTTGGCTATCTCTTTTTTGTGGGCTTAGGACTTGGACTCCTCGCCAAAGGACCACTCATCTTTGTCCTAGTGGGACTGCCCATAGTCGCCTTTATCATCGCATTGCACTTCGCGCCAAAATTTGGATTCGCGCCACAAATCTTGCACCTAAAAAATCTGCCCTTTTTTAGCGGGACAATCCTAATGCTACTCATCGCACTGCCGTGGTATATCGCATTTGAGGTGAAAAGTAGCGGATTTTTGGAGTATTTCATCATCGGCGAACATTTCAAGCGATTTTTTGTCAGCGGGTGGGAGGGTAGCCTATATGGCGCGGCGCACTCGCAACCCATAGGCACGATATGGTGGTTTTTCCTAATCTCATTTTTGCCGTGGAGTTTGGTATTTTTGGGATTTATCGCGCAAAAAACTTATAGTTTTTGCAAGATTCAAAGCGATTTTGGAGCGAAAATCGCAACGCTTCAAAACCCCCAAAGCGTGGAAAATCTCTACCTAATCTTATGGATTGTAATGCCACTTTGCTTTTTGACATTCTCGCGCAACATTTTGGAGGCATACACATTGCCCACCGCACCCGCATTTTGCATACTATGCGTGAATTTCATCTTTGGGGCGGGGCAAAATTTTAGGCGCAGGATTTGGCTTTTGCCACTTGCTCTAATGTTAATTTTATGTGCGTTTTTGGCTAGTGGAAAGTTAGATTCGCTAGTTGATTCGCGCCACCAAAAGGACATTTTCACGCGCTGGGACGGCGAAGGACGACTTATATTTATCGATGCAAAGCCGTCCTTTTCGGGCTATTTTTACGCACACCAAAGCGGTAAAAAGCCTTTTAAAGATGAGTTTCTATCGCTAAAAAGCCCTGAAATGGCGGAGATTTTAGATTCAAATGAAAAAATCTGCATTGCGATGAAAGAGAGCGATTTTAACGCCAATAAGGAGCGATTTGGCAAGTTCCGCCCCATTGTGGCTAAAAAAGAGTGGATTTTATTGCAAAATTACTAGATTTGCCTTTCAACAAAAGCAAATCTTAATCCACCGATTCAACCCCTTGCATAGGCAACTGCGGATAAATAATCGTAGGCTTTTTGCCACTTAACGCGCCAAAAAATGTCTCAATTTTCCGCGCCTCATCATCGCTAATAGTATCCTTTGTCATCACCGCAATCACGCCCTTTAGCGAACCGCCACTACCATTTGAGAGATATGGCGCAGTTTCCAAGATATTGCGTAGCGTGGGGATTTTGATTTTATTATCGATTTTTGCGCCAGAAAATGCGAATTTATAGCCGTCTATTAGGCTTGAATCCACCCATTCGCCACCCAAATTCACGCCGTTGTGGCAACTCACGCAACCTTTATCGATGAAAATATCAAGCCCTTCTTGCTCCGCCCTGCTTAACGCCTTGAAATTCCCGCGCAGAAAATCATCAAAGCGCGATTGCGTCTTTAGCGTGGATTGAAACGCCACCAGCGACTTAGCGATTAGCTCAAAATCGATTGAGACATTATTCCCATACGCCTTTTTAAAATCAACTATATAGCTAGGAATCGCCGTTATTTTCGCCACTAGCGCGTTTTGCGCTTTTTCTTGCGTGGCTTTTTGGGGCTTAGATTCGCCTGTAATGTGCGCCATTAGGTGCTTTTTAAACGCGCCCAAATCGTTATCTGTCGCATTTGGCGCATCAAAGGCGGTGTTAAAAATCGTAGGCACATTGCGATTAAAATCTTTAGCAGTCGCAATGGCGTTTGAACCGCCTAGCGCGAGATTGTGGCAAGTGTTGCACGAGATAAGATTAGAGTTAGAAATGCGCGGGTCAAAATACAACTTTTTTCCCAATTCGATTTGGCTTTTATTTTCCAGTGCAAAGATATTTTTCTCAATCTCCAAAGGCTTTAGATTAAATGTCATCGCCTTTATGATTAGCTCACTATCACTCGCAGAATATAAGAAATTTGCCAAAAAGATTATTAAAAAAAATCGCATTTGATTCGCTCCTAAGAATTAAAGATTCGTGTTAGATTCGACATAGATTTGCGCTTTGATTTGCAATCGATTCGCCAAAATTTGCGCTTTTGATTCGCCACAGATTCGCATTAGATTCACGCCTGATTCGCCCACTATGCCTACGAATCTAGCGCAAAATGTTAATCTTATCCACGATTTGCTCATAGATAATCTTACTCTTATCCCACTCTTTTATGTGGCTATTTGGGTATTTATCAATCTTTGATTCGCCCTTATTCGCGCTATTTGCGCTTTGATTTGCGCTCATATTTGCCAAATCACTCGCCTTTGTGCTCTGCGAATCTGCGCCTAAATTAAACGCCTTTATCAATTTTTGCTTTTCATCATTGCTTAGAAATTTTTTGATTATTTTCCCGCTTGGCGTGATTTCTAGCACATAGCTAATCGTATTTGTCTTTGCATTAAACACAACGGCTTGGTTGCTCTTTAGGATTTTATCCGTATTTATGGGCGAATCCGCACTCAAAGCCCCGCTAAACACCGCACACACCGCAATAATCGCACAAATATAGCGCAAATCTTAAGTCCTTAATCAAAATTTTGTTAGAATTGTAGCTTAAATTTTCAACTTTAAGGACAAAAAATGCAAACAATTTCAACTTCACGCGCACCACAGGCGATAGGACCATACTCGCAGGGCAAAATCGTGGGCGATTTTATTTTCACTTCGGGGCAGATTGCGCTTAATCCCAATGGCGAGTTTATTGACGGCGATATAGTAGCGCAGACTAGGCAGGTTTTGGAGAATTTGAGTGCGATTTTAGAGGAGGCAGATTCGAGCCTTGCAAAGGTGGTAAAGACAAATGTTTTTTTGGCTGATATGGGCGACTTTGGCGCGATGAATGAGATTTACGCCGAGTATTTTGGCGACAATAAACCAGCTAGAAGCACCGTGGCAGTCAAAACGCTACCCAAAAACGCAAAGGTAGAGATTGAGTGCATAGCGATTCGGTAGATTTTGGCTTGGATTTTGCGAGAATTTGATTTGGATTTTTATGAATTACTTTGGCGAATCTATAATTTGCGTCCAGCTTTCGTCATTGCGCGACTTACCTTTAGCAAGTCGTGGCAACCCATCCGCCTTTTCCGTCATTGCTTTGACGAATCATAGATTCGCGCAAAGCAATCCAAACCTTTTCGTCATACTGAGCGTAGCGAAGTATCCAAATCACGCGAAATTAAATTATGAGCAAATCAATGACTAAAAGCAAATCTAATAGATTAGAGTCATGGGGGTTATGAGGGATTCTACTTTTTGCAAAAGCAAAAAGTAGCAAAAACTTTTGATTTGTTGTGGCTTACGCGCAGATTTATTTTGTTTGGATACTTCGCTACACTGCGTTCCGCTCAGTATGACGAGGCAATAGTGATTCAGCGAATCGCTAAAGCAATCCAAACAATTTATTAGATACCACACATTAAAATATTTTTCGCTAAAATTTCCACCTTTATTTTGTCTATTGAGGATTCTAAACGATGAAAAAATCTAAACAACAATTAAGCATATACGATAAGCACACAATAGCGCGTAGCGCAAAACAGCTCTGCCCCCCCCCATAACAGATTCACATAAGCGCAACGAAAACTTACCATATATCTCCACTGCCACAATCATAATAATTTGTCTATCATTATTTGCATTTTTGCTTACGCTAAATATTTTGCTACCGCTTGTGGGCGATGATTATTTTCTGCTTAACCATAGCAATGGACTTCAAAGTCTGATTCGCTCTTATTATACTTGGAATGCGCGTCTTTATGAGCTAATCTATGGCGCATTTATCGTGCGCCTCAACCCATATATTTTTGATTTTTTCAATGCAATTTTAGGTGCGGTTTTTATATTAGGATTATTCGCGTTATTATTTTGGGATTTTCGGCGCAGTTTCAATGTGCAAGACATATTTTTGCTATGTGTGATGATATTTTTACTATGCACGATTAGCGCGTTTGAGGGTATATTTTTATGGGGCGATGGAAGCGTTAATTACCTTTGGGGTGGCGTTGGCGCAGTTTTAATGATGCTCCACATTAAGATATTTTTATTGCAACGATTCGACAAAATACAACATTTAAACAAAAAACTTATATTATTTGTCGAATCTAAAATCACAATCGCTATATTGCTACTTTTAAGCCTAACTAGCGCGATGAGCAACGAAGTGCTATGTGTATTTGCGATAATGTCCTATATCGTGCTATTTTGCGCGTGTAGAGCGTGGCGAATCAAATTGCCATTTTATTATAAAATCTCATTTTTGCTTGTTATTTTGGGATTATTTTATTTGCTACTTGCGCCCGGCACAGATTCGCGAATCGCCACCGAAATAGCACGATATGATTATATGAGTTTGGGTGAGATTTGGGCGTTAGATTTTGACGATAAAATTGCTCGAATCTATCTCGTGCTATCAAATTTTGCAGACAAAACGCCTTTGTTTGCATTAGGAATCATATTTTCTTGCGCATTTTTTAGGATTTATAACGCAAAAATCTTATATAAAAATCTTACGCTTTTTGTGCTGTCATTTTGTCTATTTTGTGTGGTTTTGTGGGAGATTCCATTGCTTGGAATCGCCACTCTTTTATGTATGCAAATTTATATTTATCGCGCAAATCCACAAAATAAGGCGAATCTAGCGATTTTAGTGGCATTTTGCGTGTGGATTGCTATGGGACTTACATATTTGCAATTTGCCAAAAATTTGCCACTTCGTGCTAGAAGCGCGGATTTGGTTTTGCTAATTTGCATTTGCTTAATGTGGCTAAAAACTTATATTTTTCCTAAAAAAGTGATGATGATTTTATGTGTGCTAATGTTGTCATTTTTTGCCTACACGCTTTATCAATACGCTGATTTGCGCTACAAATGGAATGCCTTAAGCAAATATATACAATCGCAGAAAAATTTATATGGCGAAAATGCAGAAATCCAATACAGCGCGGAAAAATTTAAGATTGATTATTTTATGATAAACACATTTTTTAAGCCAAATGACCCAAGACGGCAAAAAGAGTTAGAATATTTTGGTTATGAGTATGTCTTTGGCGTGAAAAGCGTGGATTTTAAATAGTGCGATTTATGGTGGATTGGATTAGTGCGGTGTTTCAATAAGAGACAACCACACTTTTATTTAGCTTAAAACGCAGGGACGACTTCGCCTTTGTAAGTTTCCTCTAAAAATTTCTTTGTTTTGTCGCTAGTTAGGGCTTTTTTGAGCTTTAAGAGATTTGGATTTTCAATATCTGCGCTACGAACCACCAAAATATTCGCATAAGGTGAGCGCGAATCCTCTAGCAATATCGCCTCTTTGGCACTCATACCAGCCTGAAGCGCGTAGTTTCCATTGATAATGGCAGCATCGACATCGCCCACGATTTTGGGT
>JBNMJF010000133.1:0-5711 GCA_050873665.1 Helicobacteraceae bacterium | reverse complement strand
TTTCGATTTTTTTATCCACTTCTTTTAACTCTCCGCTATTTTTTGCAAAGACTTCTAATCGCGCATCTATGTCCTTTTTAGCGATATTTTTTAGATTTAGCTTTGGCACTTGCGCATCTAAATCATCTAGCGAAAAATCTGGCATAACGCCTAGCTTCGCCTCAAACTCGATTGCGCCGTCATCTTTAATCTCAAATTTGCTAAAAACCGCCGTCCCAATAATGCTATTTTGCGCAATCTTTTCAGCCTCCAAACTCGCTTTTATGCACTCATTTAACGCTTCATTTTGCGAATCTTGCGTTATTTGCTCTTTGTAGCGCGATTCGACTACCGATACAGGCACTTTGCCTTTGCGAAAGCCGTCAATTTTGACATTTTTGCTTAATTTTTGTGCGATTTTGGCGCGTTTGGCGTTGATTAAATCCGCGCTAATTGTATCTTTAACTAGCAGATTCGCGCTATTTTTTTTCTCAATACTCATAAAACTACCTTTAATATGAAATTTGCCTAAAAATAAGTTGTTATTTTATCACAATTCTATCTATAATTTCAAAGTTAAAATTAAATTTTAGGATTTTTTGATGCCTTTAACCAAACTAAAAGAAAGATTGCAACACAAAATCGACTTATCGCCCTATTTTGGGGAAATCGTGCAAATCAACGAGGACATTATCAAAGCTAGTGGTTTGCGGACTTCTATCGGCGATATTGTCAGCGTAAAGGGCGCAGAGAGCAATATCAGCGGGATTGTGAGCGCGATTGATGTGGATTCATTTTCTATCATTCCATTTACTTCCACGCACGGCTATAAAATCGGCGATAAGGTTTTTGTGAGCCAAAAAGGGCTTAAAATCGGCGTGGGAGACGCGCTTTTAGGGCGAATCGTGGATACTTTTGCCAATCCCATTGATGATAAAGGCGACATAGAAAAAGATGAATTTGTGCCAATCATAAATGCGCCTATCCAAGCGATGAATCGCGGTGTGATTGATGAGATTTTTAGCGTGGGGATAAAAAGCATTGATGGGCTTTTGACTTGTGGCAAAGGGCAGAAAATGGGGATTTTCGCGGGAAGTGGCGTGGGAAAATCAACGCTTATGGGAATGATAGTGCGAGGAAGCATTGCCCCAATCAAAGTCATCGCACTCATCGGCGAGCGCGGACGCGAAGTGCCAGAGTTTATATATAATATTTTGGGTGGCGATTTGAGTAACACAATCATTGTCGTGGCAACGAGCGATGATTCGGCGTTTATGCGGAAATACAGCGCATTTACGGCGATGACGATTGCGGAATATTTCAAAAACAAAGGCAATGATGTGCTTTTCATAATGGATTCAATCACGCGATTCGCCCAAGCACAGCGCGAAATCGGGCTATTTTTAGGCGAATCTCCAGCAAGTAAGGGCTATCCGCCCTCCGTTTTTTCGCTACTACCGCAACTAATGGAACGCGCAGGAAAGGAAAAAAACAAAGGCTCAATCACGGCGTTTTTTACGATTTTGGTGGAGGGCGATGATTTGGGCGACCCTATCGCTGACCAAAGTCGCAGTATTTTGGACGGGCATATCGTGCTAAGCCGTGATTTAAGCGAAAATGGCATTTATCCGCCTATCGATATTTTAAGCTCCACTTCGCGCGTGATGACAAAGGATTTAGTCGGCGAAAAGCACTTGGAAAACGCCAAAAAATTCCGCAAAAACTACTCACTGCTAAAGAAAAATGAGATTTTTATTCGTATGGGTTCATATCAAAAAGGCAGCGACAGGGAGTTAGACTACGCTAAGGATAAGCAGGTGCAAATGGATAAATTTTTAGCGCAGGATTCAAGCGAAAAGGTGGATTTTGATAGTAGCTACAAGCAACTAAATGATATTTTTGGGTAATTTTGCGTGGATTCGTGGCGAATCGTAGATTTGTAAAAGTAATTCACTACAATTCGTCATACTGAGCGTAGCGAAGTATCCATTTTAGCGATTCGTGCATCAAGGGCGAATCGCTTACTTTAGGTGAATCTATCCAAAATTAAAAGTTTTTGCTACTTTTTGCTTTTGCAAAAAGTAGAGTCCCCTTAACCCCATAGACTCTAATCCACCAAGCGTAGTTATTTGGATTCGCTTTTGAACCATTGATTCGCTATTTTTATAAAGTCTCGTGATTTGGATACTTCGCTACACTGCGTTTCGCTTAAGTAATGACGAGTGGTTTTGTGGTTTTATTTTTTTTTATTTGGATTGCCACGAATCGCTATGCGATTCTCGCAATGACGGGGTGTGGCGTTGATTCGCATTTGAATGCGATTTAACACTATTCAAACGCCATTCAAAACGCCACTTAAAGCGCGTTCAAATCGCGCAAAGCGCACGATTCAAACGCGCAAAAGCAGATTAAAACGCGCTCTTAGTGCCGTCTATCTTTTGTGTAGAATACCAGCGTTCGCTTACAATGTCATTTTCGTCAAATCCAATGTAAAACGCCTTAATCGTTGTGCTGACTTCTTTGTCCATAAAAATCCCTGCAAGTGGATTGTAGCTGTTGTTTTTAGCGTTTTGGTGCATATACATTATCAAACTTGTGGTTTTGGGATTTGAGATTTTCCACTCTTCGTTGTCGATTCGCCCACGAACAAGTATTTCTCTGTCGTTAGCACCTTTGCCAATCATTGCCGCATTGATTTTACCGAAACTTTTTGTAGGTTCGCCATACATTTCATAGACTTCTTTTTTCGTAGTTTTGCCCACGATTACCGAGCTTGTAAGCTCGACTTCGTTTTTCTCGCCGATGATTGCGTTGCCTATCGTTGTCCCTGAGCAACCCACGAATCCTACTGCCATTAACGCCGCTAGTGCCATTTGTGAAAATACTTTCATATTCTCTCTCCTTCTTTAAGTTAAAATAAGCCGTAATTGTAATTACCCCCCCCCTTAAAGTTTTCTTAAATGTTATGAAAATTTTATGAAAATATCAATTTTATGTGAAATGTGAGAAAAGAGTGCGTTATATTTGGGTTAGATTCGGCGCGAATCGCGCCGAATCTTGTGGGATTCGCCTTTGGATTCGGGCGAATCTAGAGCGAATCAAGTGGGATTCGCGCCGAATCTTGTGGGATTCGGGGGCGAATCTACAATATTTCGTCATTTGCTTTGGCGAATCGTAGATTCGGCGAAGCAATCCACCTCACTTGGTAGATTAGAGTCTAGGGAGTTAGGGGGATTCTACTTCTTGCAAAAGCAAAAAGTAGCAAAAACTTTAGCAAGGTTTCGCACTTCGTGCGGATTTTACTTTTTCCCCTTGCCTAACTTTTCTTTTATTAAATCGCTTAGGGCGGATTTTATCCCGCCTTTGCTGTGCGTATTGCTCGAATCTTTATTTTTGCAATCATCGCAGATAGGCATTCCTACGATGCAGTCGCCTATTAGCTTTATTTTGCCACATTTAAAGCATTTCTTTGGTGTTGCTATTGCCATTTTGTCCTCCTTTTGGTTTTGCTATTTATTATCGTTAGCGCGGACTTAAACTTTGCTTTTTGTAGATAAGATTTGCAGAGTTTCCTTTGCTGTGCGTTTATGTCCTGTTTTGTTTCGCATTTGCGCGTCTCTAGGGCTTTTATCATTTCGTATTTTACGCCTATTTTACTATAAAGATGATTTGCAAAATACTCATATATGCTCTTTTGCGCTTTTTCTACGATGATTTTCGTGTGAGACATTTTGGCAAATTTTTCTAGCATAGCCTTCACTTCCACGCTACACACGGCTTTTTCAATCGTATCTTTGCTAATAAATTCAGGCGATTCGCCACACGCCACGCATAGCTTTTTAAACTCGCTATGCGCTAATTCTGCGATAGTTTTTATTATCTCATCTTTGTTTCGCATTGTCCTATCCTAGCTTACTAAGTGCTACTTGATTTGTCGCTATGCTTTTGGCTAGGGCGATTTGTTGCGCTTCCTTGCCTAGCTTATCTGGCGAATTTTGATAGTTTTCCAAAAACTTCACGCTTTTTTCTGCGCTAGATTTTATGCCCTCTAACTTTGCGCTTAGCTTTTGCTTTGTCAGCTCAAATGCCGTATTTAGCGCGTTTTCTAACTCATTTTGAAAGCTACGCAAAGCATTGGCGTTAATATCATTGATAAAACTTTCCACCTTTTTGCGTTTGCCCTCGCCACTATCTTCCATTAGGATTTTTGATAGCGATTCATTATCAAAGCTAATTTGGCTTATTATTTGTGAGCGCAGATTTTCCTTTGCCTTATTAAAGTGATATTTAGCCGATTGGCGCATATCTCTAGCGATATTTTCATCTATATCCTTAAAGAGTTCATCGCTAAAATCAAACATTTTGCTAAATCCGCTCACAATCTGCTCTGCGCTATCATCTAGCTTTTGCAATGATGAGTTTTTATAGTTTGAGATAATCCCGCGAATCTGCTGTATCTCTGCGATACTAGCCTTTTGGGCGTCAAAAGATTCGCTTTGGGATAGCTCATTTGCTAGTTGCTTACTATCATCGCCAGAAATCCAATCTGCTAATCTATTTGCAGCTGCATTTAGTATTGTCCCACCTGCGGCTACAATATATGGCAATGTTTTTCCTAATATCACTTTGCCAAGCCCTGCCAATGCACCCAAAATAGGTATCATCTCACACCCCCTTTATCGCATTTAAAATAGCGATTTTTTTATTCAAATCAAGTGCTAAATTCACTTGCTCACTTTGCTTTTGCTCTACATTTTTTGCTTCTTTGATTTTCTCTAAAGTCGCCACTTGATTATTTGCTAAGGCTTGGCGCGTTTCTAGCTTGGATTCGAGTGTGTTTATCATCGCATTGACATTATTTTCCACGCTATTTACGAATCTATCGCCCAAATTTCTTAGTGCCTTTTTCATCGCCTTATCGATAAAATCATTCATCTTTTGCTCTTTGACTTCGCCACTTTCTTTGCTTAAAATATCCGTGCATTCCGCATTATCAAGGCTTATTTTGTTGCTAATCTCTCGTAGCACAAAACCCTTAATCTTTTTAAATTCCGCTTCGCATTGCTTTGCGAAATTTTCCCCGCTATCGGCTAAAGTCTGCGTTAGCTTTTTAATCGATTCGCGCCCTATGTCAATGAGTGCGACTTCAAAAGTCTCGCTCTCTTTACTAGCGCGTGATTTAAAAGTGCCTAGCTCATCGTTGATGCGCTTTAGCTCGGCTGTGGTTGCCTTTTGCCTATCAAAAGCAGTCATTTGCCCGATATTGCGCGATGAATACGCATTTGCGCTATTGATATTTCTAGCGGATTTATTTGCCGAAGCCGAAGTGCAAAAATCATAAATAGCCTTACCAACAGTTACAACCGCACTTACTATTCCAATAACAGCACTAAAAAGTCCCATTTTACCCTCCTTATTTATTCTTTTCGATGAGTTTTTCTATTTGCTCACCTAAACTTTTTAGCGTTTCTTTGCTTTGTGATTCAAATTGCTCTATAACGCCCTCTAACTCATTTTGCGCATTTTGCAATTCTTGCAATTCTCCTTTTTCTTTGGCGATTTGCGCGTTGATTGCCTCAAGTCCGCCAGATAGTGCCTCATAAGTATCTTGCTTTTTGCCTATATCATCTGTGAAATACGACATAACTTCGCTATGCAGATTTTCGTAATTTCTTTTTACGCCTTGATTATAAATATCTTGCGCATCGTTTAAAATGTCCTTTTGTATGCGT
>JBNMJF010000132.1:0-5737 GCA_050873665.1 Helicobacteraceae bacterium | reverse complement strand
GATGAGAAATTCGAGCTTTATAGCAATATAGGCAAAAACGGCGCGATTTTATTTTTCTGGCCCAAAGACTTTACATTCGTCTGCCCCAGCGAAATCATCGCATTTAACAACCGCATAAAAGAATTTAGCGATAGAGGTATCAATCTCATCGGCATTTCTGTGGATTCAAAAGAAGTGCATTTCGCGTGGCGAAGCACCCCTGTGAATCAAGGCGGTATCGGCGAAGTGGCATTCCCAATCGTAAGCGACATTACAAAAGCGATTTCGCGCGATTATGATGTGCTATTCAACGGCGCGGTAGCGTTACGCGGGACTTTCCTAATCGATAGAAATAAAGTGATTCGCCACGCAACAATCAACGATTTCCCACTTGGGCGCAATGTCGATGAGACTTTGAGGCTCGTTGATGCGCTACTTTTCGTTGAGGAACACGGCGAAGTTTGCCCAGCAGGGTGGAATAAAGGTGATAAAGGTATGAAACCAAACGCGCAAGGCGTGGCAAGTTACCTAGCTGAAAACGCAAATAAGCTATAAAATCCACAAGAATCGTTGCTTTGGCGAATCGTAAATGATTTGCTAAAGCAATTCTGCCTTTTTGTTATTGCAGGGCGATTCAACAAATCGCCAAAGCAATCTCACCCTTTCGTCATTGCGAGGCGATTTCGCACGAATCGCCGAAGCAATCCAAAAAAATAAACAGCCATCGTCATACTGAGCGTAGCGAAGTATCCAAATCACACGAATCTAAAATATAGGCGAATCAATACCCCCAAGAGTGAATCTAGTGGATTAGAGTCTAAGGGGATAGAGAGACTCTACTTTTTGCGAAAGCAAAAAGTAGCAAAAACTTTTGATTGCGAACAGATTCGCTTAAAGTAAGCGAATCGCATAAGATTCACGATACGCCTAAGTGGATACTTCGCTTACGCTCAGTATGACGGAGGGGTATGGATTCACACAATTATGGGGTGAGAATGAAATCGTCATTGCGAGAAAATGAGCGTAGCGAATTTTCGTGGCAATCCACAAAAAAATAAAAATGGATTGCTTCGCCTTGACTTTGTCAAGTCTCGCAATGACGAAAAAAGTGGCGAATCTTTACCCCACCCACTCGTCATACTGAGGGCTTTAGCCCGAAGTATCCATTGTGGCAACTTTGGAATCTCACGCTAACACTTACTTTAAGCGAATCTATATGCTTAAGATTCGCTAGATTCGCACTTTTTGGTTTGCTTAGCAAATGTCAGCTTTCTTTACGAATAACCATTTTGTTAATAGCATCGCTATTGATTGCCGCATTTCTTATATGCTCAGAATTAAAGTTAAATGGCGGTATCGGTTGCGGTTGTGTATTTGTATATTGTATATTATAAGGAGCAGAATAATTTGAACTTTTGCTGTGCATAGAGCAATTACTGCAAGAGTTGCATTCCATACATTCATTGCACCAATAGCAATATACACACTTATTGCAATGCAGACAATTAAAGCAGTGATGGCACTCTTCACAGCTATTGCACTTTTGACAATGTTTGCAGTCTTTGCAACCATTACATTCAGTGCAATATGAGCATTGGTAACATTGATTACAACATTGACAATAATCGCAATTTCTGCAATTATTACAAGCAATGCAATGGTTACAATTCACACAATTCACACAATTCACACAAGCAAAACAATTATCCAATGTTTCCGCATATTGTTTCGCTACTTCAATGTCGCCTTTACAAAAATCTTTAGTAAAGATATTACCATTTATAAGCCAATGCGTTTCAAATTTTATAATTCTATCATCATCTATCATTTACTTGCCTCCTTGTTTTACTTCTTTGCACCCTTGCTTATCAAAAACTCTGCTGTATCGTATTGTTTATCATTTAGAGCTTTTGTTAGGGCAGTTTCGCCTTTATTGTTTTTGATATTCATATCTGCGCCTTTGGATACGAGATATTTAACTCTGTCTAAATTATATGCTTCCATTAGTCTAGTGTAACCGCTCATTTCGCATTGATGATTGATATCCAATCCATTTTGTAATAATAAGCTAAATACTTTATCTCTTCCTTCTGCATTGTCTAGTAGTAAAGCTGTCCTTAGATCGTGCCAACCATCAGTATTACAATCATCGAGATTTTTAGTATTTTTTATAGCAAGTTTTATTACAGCCCACTCTTTAGGACTCATTTTTTGTTTTTCAATTTTATACTTAAGTTCATAAATAAGCCTATCCAAATCACTTGCACTAATAACCGCACCTTTAGATAAAATATATTCAATTATGTCTATATGTTCTGGACTTACCAACTTGTAAAAAAGTTTATTACTATATTTATCTACACTAACATTCACATTTGCACCCTTAGATACAAGATATTTAATTAGATTGTAATTCGTAACAAAATTCAAATTCATTGCTAAAGTATCATCTAATACGGTTCTATTCTCCCTTTTAGTATTTATATCTAAACCTTGCGATATAAGGTATTCCATAATTTCTATCGCTTTACTACTGCAACTATGAGCTTTTATAAAAGCTTGACCATTATCGGCATTCACATCTGCACCTAATCTTAATAGTTGCTTCACTTTATCTAAATCGCATTGATAGGCTGCCTTTATAAAATCCTCATTTATATCCGCCCAAACTGCCTGAATCGCCATTGTCCCTAGTAGCATAGCTACTAATATTTTTCTAACTAATTTCATCTTTTTACTCCTTGTAATTTTATCTGCCCCTTTAGGGCGAATCACTCTTTACCGCCGACTAACCCACGAATCTATCGCAATATCTTAAAGCCATTTTCCTCCTTTCATAGTCATTGTATAGCACTTAGGATTTTGCGTAGATTTTGCATACGCAACTTTTTGCCCACGATAAATAAGTCTATTATCCACCATAGCATTGAGATGGATACACAAGCCTCGCCTATCGTGCTACCGCGCATACTAGCACCCACGCCAAATAATATAAAGCGAATCGCACCTAGCGCGTAATCCCCTATCATAAACCGCCCTATGCCAAAGTTACCAAAAGCAAAACTGCCAATCCAAAACACAAGCGCAGGACTTTTTAGTCTAAGCGTAGGTAGCCTTACCATAAAGTCATATATTTGCGTTTCAGTCATACTAAATACTATTTGCTTCATTCTGCTTTGCACTTCCTCATCTAGCGGAATCTTGCCTTGTATAGCTGACAATACATCATACGCGTCCATTTTTTACTCCTTATTTTTAAATTTAAATCACTTTATGCAACTCGCCAAAGCCCTCTGTATGAGAAACTTAGACTGCAATTTGTTATTGACAGAATAAAATTTTATATTTTCCTCTGTCATTCTATTATCCGCCATAGTCATTTGCCCCCACGATGCGCCATATAGAGTTTGCAACTCTTCATCGCTAAAAAAGCTAGACATTGTCTTTGCAGCGCACTTAAGCTCATCTTTGGAAAACTGCCCCCTAAGTCCATCTACAAACATTTCCTCCATTTTCTCATCAAAATCCGCTCGTATCTCTTGGGGCGTTTTCTCTCCACACGCTACGAATCCAAAAGCCACTAACGCTATGGCAATCGCTTGATAAAATGATTTTTTCAACTTTTTGTCCTTACGAAAATTTACAATAAAAATGGCGTAGATTATCGATTTTTTGCTTAAAATTTACTAAAAATAAGTAATTATTCCTTATATATTGATTTTATATCGTAATATTTCCTTTGTTAGAATTTATAATAAAACCTACTACATTCCTTAAAAATTTCACATTTTAAGGAATCATAATGAAAAGCGACACAAGCCACAGCCTAACGCCCAAAAAGCTCTCACAGCGCGACATTGCGGGGATTTTGCAAATCGACACAAAGACACTCTATAATTGGCGCAAAAACAAGCCAGAACTCTACACAATCGTGCTACTTGGCTTTAAATTTAAAGAGATTTTGCGCACACAGCGCGAGATTTGCGATGAACTAGAGCGAATCGAAAAGGGACTAGATGAGAGATTGAGAATGTGAGATTGGGATTTTTGGGCGAATCGCAATGGTGAATCACCACTACTTCGTCATTGCGAAGGCTTTGCCTGAAGCAATCTATTCTTTTAATTTTTTGGATTGCCACGAAAATTCGCTACGCTCATTTTCTCGCAATGACGAATCCACCCAACGCCGTCATACTGAGCGTAGCGAAGTATCCAAAAATAAAATCCGCACAAAGTGCGAATCCTTGCAAAAGTAGAATCCACCCTAACTACATAGACTCTAATATACCAAGTAAGGTAATTTTGATTCGCTTTTGGGACAAGATTTGCTTGATTTGGATACTTCGCTACGCATAAATGCTACGCTCAGTATGACGAAAAGGTTTAGATTGCCACGATTCGGGCAAATGCCCAAATCTCGCAATGACAAGCGTGGCGAATCGCTACTCCTCCGCCACGAATGGCGGACCTTTTTTTAGCATTTCTGTGAGTTTGGCGGCTTTTTGCGCATCCATTTTGGCAAAAATCTTGCCTATATCCTTTGAATCCATCGCAAACAAAATCTCCGCCGCCTCATTTAACGGCAACTCCTCGATAATCGCACTCGCCTTTGAATCCTTCATCTTTGCGTAAGTCTGCGAGATTTTTTGGCTTTTTTTGGCGTCGATTTGGGAGAGCAAATCCTCATTTTGCTTTATCAAATCTTTTATGTTATTTTCGCGCGATTTTGCCTCATTGATTAGCCCTTGCACACGGGCTTCTTGGAGCTTTAACTGCTCTAATTTTCTATCATTTAGTCGCCTTTGCTCATCGTAAAAAATATTCATCATTTTGCGCTGTTGCTCTATTTTGCTTAGCTCGGCTTGTAATTCTGCCTTGCGCTCCTCAAAAACCGCGCTACAATTTAGCACTTCGCCAAACGCCCACACCACGCCAAAACTCACTATCAATGCCACACGAATCCACATTTACGCCCCCTTAATTTTTGCGCTTTTTAAAATGCGCCACTAAAATCGCACCCCAAAAATCACGCTTTTAAAATCACACCACACGGAATTTTTAAGCATTTTGCGCCTTTTTGCGCTCGATATATTTGATTTGCGCGAGTTCATCTTGGTTTTTTAGCTCACGCCTTTGCGCCTTTTTTAGCGCGATTTGCACTTCCTCTAAATGCAATTCATTTACCTTTTCATACTCGATTTTTGCGTTTTTAAATCGTTTTAGCGTGTCTATTTTGCGCGATTCAAGCATTTGTAAGATATTATTTTCAGCATTTATTTTCTCTCTAATATTGCTAAGCATATCTCTATACGCCAAAAAAAGCCCGTATTCTTGCGTATCTGGCGGGGAAAACTCGGCGATAGTCTTATGCAAGGATTCAATCTCGCTTTTTTTAGAAAATATAAGATTATTGACTTGCATAACTTCTTGCTCGATTTTATCCATAATGCTACGCCTAAATCGTAGAATCTGACTAAATCGCGTCTCCAAACTTTGCTCCCTTAGATTCGCCCTAGATTCGTCCCACTTGCGCCGAATCTAGCGATTTATCGTATCAAATCTATCGGGGCTTGTGGAAATTATGGCAATTTTCGTGCCTAAAAGCTCTTCAAGTGCCAAAATATAATCCTGCGCTTTTTTAGGCAACTTCGCAAATTCTCTCACGCCTCCCACGCCACTAAAGCCATCAAATTCCTTGTAAATGGGCTTTACGCCTTCTAAGCTAAACGGATAGCTCATCTTTTCGCAATCTGCGATT
>JBNMJF010000131.1:0-5745 GCA_050873665.1 Helicobacteraceae bacterium | reverse complement strand
CCTTATTCAAAGTTTTTGCTACTTTTTGCTTTTTGCAAAAAGTAGTATCCTCCCTAACCACCACAAACCCTAAGCCACCAAACGAGATTATTTTGATTTGCTTTTGGGACATTGATTCGCCCATAGTTTGGATTCGCGTGATTTGGATACTTCGCTACGCATAAATGCTACGCTCAGTATGACTGGATTTATTGTTTTTTTTTGGATTGCTTCGGCAAATCTACGATTCGCCTCGCAATGATGAGAGAGTAGAGAGATTCTACTTTTCACGAAAGCAAAACGAAGCAAAAACTTTAGCAAGGATTCACGCTTCGTGTGGATTTGTATATTTTTGGATTGCCACGATTCAGCTACGCCGAATCTCGCAATGACGGAAAGTTTAGATTCTTCGCTACACGCTATGCGTTCCGCTCAGAATGACGGGGGTGCGTGGCGCGGAAATATTTTTAGGCGATTTTGTGGGTTTTCGAGCGCGAAACTGCGAAATAAGACTTGGAGTCTATTGAGCAGTTGAGCGCGATGAATCCCGCAAAAGCGTCAAAAAGACAAATGCGCTTACTTTTTCGCTACGCTTAGTGCGCTCGGTGCTTGAATAGTCGGCATAATCTCTATGCGATTCACATTCACGCGCTTAGGCTGATTTGCTATCCAAAATACAGCCTCAGCAATATCAACGGGCAACAACGGCTCTGTGCCTTCATACACGGCATTTGCCTTCCCCTCATCGCCTTTGAATCGCACCAGCGAAAACTCGCTCCCACCGCAAAGTCCCGGCTCTATATTACTCACGCGAATCCCTTTATCAAACAAATCCGCGCGTAAATTTAGGCTAAATTGCTTCACAAACGCCTTTGTCGCGCCATAGACATTGCCACCGGGGTAGGGATAGCTCCCCGCAATCGAGCCGATATTGATGATATGTCCGCTTTTTTGCGCCACCATTTGGGGCAAAATCAAATGCGTTAATCGCACCAAAGCCAAAACATTTACCTCAATCATTCGCTCCCAATCGCCTAAATCCGCCTTATCCGCACTTGATAACCCAAGTGCAAGTCCAGCATTATTTACCAAAATATCGATTTTTTGAAATTCCGCGCTTAAATTCGATAAAGCCTTTTTAATCGCCTCTGTGTCGCAAATATCTTGCGCGATAATTGCGACTTTATCCGCGCCACATTCGCTTTGCAAATCTTTTAGCTTTGATTCGCGCCGTGCTAGGGCGATTACTTTATGATTCGCACTCGCAAATCTACGCACGATTTCCGCGCCAAAGCCCACACTTGCGCCTGTTACAAATACTACCATTACGAATCCTTTTTGCCCTCAATCTTATCAAGCTGATTGATATTTAGCACAATAAATTTATACGCCACAAAAATCGTTAGCGGAAAAAATAGCAAAAACAACGCTTCCATAATCTATCCTTTTTTAGTAAGTGTGCGAATCGTTTCGCATTTCATCTTGTGTGATTTTGACTTTATCCATCGCACGCCACACAAAGCTAATATAGGCTAGGACAAACGGCACTAGCAAGGACACAAAAGACATTACGCTTAGCGTATAGTAGCTAGAACTAGCGTTTTTTATGCTTAGTGAGCTTTGCAAATCGCTTAAGGACGGATAAAATACGCCCCCGCCAAGCCCCAAACTTAAAAATACCGCAAACACCGCCAAAACGCTCCCAAGACCCAAGCTCCAAATCGCACAAGCGCATTGTGTAAAGACTAGCAAATAAATGCCAAGCAACGCCAAAACCACGCCCAAAAGCAAAATAATAAGAATTAGCGGATTGTGGATAAACGCCCAAAAATACGCATTTGATTCAATCGCCACCACGCCACTTGAATCTAGCACGAATCCATCTTTTAAGCAAATCCAAACCAAAAATGCAATAAAAAATACCAAAAATAACGCGCTGTTTAGTAAGGATTTTCGCGCGATTTTAGTGTGAATCGCCGAATCGGCAATATTATTTCTAAAATACGCCAAAGCTAAGATTCGGCTTAAAAACACTAGCGCAAAGGCTAAGAGATAATTAAATGGATTTGCCAAAAGCTCCAAACCACGCCACGCACTTTGCCACGCGACAAAATTCTGCGAATCTAGCACAAAATGCGAACCGCTAAAAAAGCTACTCACAGCGATTCCTATCAAAAAGACGCCGACAAATCCATTGATTTTCAAAAAAATCTCAAAAGTCCGTGCGCCGTAAGGGTTGCCCTCTTTTTTGCGGTATTCATAGCTAACTGCTTGAATGATAAAGCAAAATAAAATCGCTAACCACGCCCAATATGCCCCGCCAAAGCTAGTGCTATAAAATAGCGGAAACGCCGCAAATGCCGCCCCGCCAAAAAGCACCAAAGTGGTGAATCCAAGCTCCCACTTGCGCCCAAGCGAGTTTATAAGCATTGTTTTTTCAATCTCATTGTCGCTTAGCTCATCGATTAGAGTTTGTCCGCCCTGCACGAAAAACATAAACACGAGCAATCCGCCAAGCAAACTCAAAATCACCCACCAATAGACTTGCAATCCGCCTAATTCTAATCCAAAAAACATTTAAAATCCTTTCTTTATCGCGCTTATCATAATCTTTAGCTCAGCGATTAAAAGCGCGGTAAATAATATGAGGAATAAGAAAAATGAGATTTTGACATTCACACTGCCCAAATTCGTGGCGGCAATTCCCACAGGCATTAAATCTTGAATCGCCCACGGCTGCCGCCCGACTTCTGCGACAATCCACCCCGCTTCAGCGGCGATAAATCCAAGCGGAATGCAAAGCACACAAACCCACAAAATCTTTCTAAATCGCTCAATGTCATTTGCCATTGAAAGATAAAGCACCACGATAAATAGCACAAAAAACAGCGAACCTAACGCCACCATTAAATGAAAGCTATAAAATGTAATCGCCACAGGTGGAATCGCATCGCTTGGCTTTTGCAAATAGCCGTAGCCAAAATCCTTAAAGTTTGATTCAAGGCGCAATCTATTAAACTCCATCGCGGTTGAATCGCCCAAATCTTTGGCGACTTTGTATTCTTTAAGCGCGGAAATGGCGAGTTTGCCATTGTCGATTCGCTCTTGCAGTGGGCGAATCCCTTTAGATTCGTTGCCTAGCACCAAATCCGTAATGCCCGGCACAAAGCTATTTGGGTCGCGATTCCCTAAGATTGAAAGCGCATAAGGGATTTGTATGTCAAACACAAATACGCTCTCATCATTATCTATCGTTTTTTTAGGATTTAGAATCCCAAAGGCTACGATTCCAGCGCGATTTTCGCCTTTGTATAAGCCCTCCATTGCGGCAAGTTTCATTGGTTGCGTTTGTGTAACGCGATACGCGCTCTCATCACCACTAAAAAATAAAAATATTGAGCAAATAAAGCCAAAACTAGCCGCGACTACAAGGCTTCGTTTCGCTTCGTGCGCATGGCGTTTGCGTAGCAAAAACCACGCCGAGATTCCCATCACAAAAAGCGCAGAGATGACATAGCCACTGCCGATTGTATGCAGAAATTTACTCACTGCCACAGGCGAAAGCGCGACTTCAAAAAAGCTCTGCATTTCATTTCGTGCGGTGTCTGGGTTAAAACTCATTCCCACAGGATACTGCATCCACCCATTTGCCACGAGAATCCAAAACGCACTTAGATTACTCCCAATCGCCACGCACCAAGTGGATAGCAAATGAAAGCCTTTGGAGACTTTATTCCACCCAAAAAACATAACCGCAAAAAATGTCGCCTCCAAGAAAAACGCCATTATGCCCTCAACTGCGAGTGGTGCGCCGAAAATATCGCCCACAAACCAGCTGTAATTCGCCCAATTTGTCCCAAACTCAAACTCCATTATAATGCCCGTAGCCACGCCGATAGCAAAGTTTATGGCAAAAAGCGTGAGCCAAAATTTAGTGATTTTAAACCACCGCGAATCGCCCGTTTTCACATAAATAGTCTCCATAATCGCTAACATAAAACTTAGCCCCAAAGTCAGTGGCACAAACAAAAAATGATAAATCGCAGTTAGCCCAAACTGCGCCCTACTCCAATCCACACTAGCTATTTCTGTCATATTTTTCCTTTATTTGGTTAGATTCATAAGCACAAAGTCGCTTTTCGCGCTATCATCGGCGAATCGCGTGTTTAGATTGCCTTCAAAGATAAACATTTTTAGCACCACAAAAATCACAAAAAGTTTGATGGCAATAAGCCCCCAAAGCGTTTTGCCTAGCTTCATCGTGCGGAATCCTTGCGCGTAGAAATCATAGATTCGCGCTATTGGCGCGAAAATTCGCATTGCTAAATCTCTCAATGTGGCAACCTTTGCATTATTTTTTGCGCTATTTATTAAAAGGGCGAATCATACTCTTTGTAGTCTTAAGATAATTTTAAAGTGGTGGATTCATTAGCAAAGAAAAATTTAAGAAAAATTATGATTTAATAGCCACATTGTGTAAATTTTAAAATTGATATGGTGAAATATGAGCAAAGAATCAAAAATTAAAGAAAAAATAGGAATCTTAAAATTTTGGCTAGGAATCGTGGTGGCTACGCTTTTGGCGATTGTGGGCTGGGCAATCACAAATTTTGGCAGAGTAAATCTTTGGTTTTTGTTTTTAAGTCTTTTTGCTATAATTTGCCTATGTGTCGCTTCTATAGTGATTTCACGGCATATAAATAAACATATCAACGATTTGGAGGATTTGTAAAAATGGAAAATGTTATCATCACGCTAATTGCGCTATCTATACTATTTATCCCCGCTATGGCTTTAAAAGCCGTCATCGATGATACAAAAAGCGATAAAAATTCTAAAATAAAGTCAAATTAAAATATAACTTCGCTTTGCACCCACACAATCACCTTAGCGACGCCTTTACTTCGCGCCAGTTTGGCATTAGCGAATCTAACATTGCGTAAAATCCTTTGCCGTGATTGGGGTGGATTAGGTGGATTAGCTCGTGGAGTAGGACATATTCAAAGCAGATTTGTGGCTTGGCGAAAAGTGCGACATTTAGGGAGATTCGCGCCTTTGTGTAGTTGCAACTGCCCCATTTGCTACTCATCTCACGCAGTGAGATTCGCGCTACTTCCCTATTTATCGCGCTTTTGTAACGCGCAATAGTCGAATCGATAAGATTTTGCGACTTTTGGCGATACCATTTAAATATTAGTTTTTTGATTTGTTGAATCTTATCGATTCGCCCTTGCAGATTCGCGCTTTGGATTCGCGCTATTATCTCCGCACCTTGCGCTTTTATCGTAATATCTAGCGTCTTTTCGCCAAATAGATTTTGCGATTCGACTATGCTATTTTTTTGCGCGATTCGCATTTGCAAAATATAGCTCTCGCCAAAATATTTCACAATCGCGCCATCTGTATATTTTTGTGTGCCCTCAATCTTTCGCGCAATCCACTCTTTATGTCGCGCCACAAAATCATCAATATGCGCCCTACTCACACGGCGGGGCGCAGAGACTTTCACAATGCCATTTTTATCCACGCGCAAGGTAATAGACTTGATATTTTTGGTGGTGAGCTGATAAGTCATTTTTGGCGTTTTTCTTTTGTTTTGGGCGGTTTGAAGTTTGGATTTAGAAATGTGTAGAGTGCCAAAAGCTCGGAGCTTGTGAGATTATAGCTCGGCATTAAACCTTTAGGATTTTTTAGTGCACTCTCAAATTTAATAAAACTCACTCCACGAATATCGGGTGCAAAGATATTTTTTGCCTTACCATTTTG
>JBNMJF010000130.1:0-5770 GCA_050873665.1 Helicobacteraceae bacterium | reverse complement strand
TAGGGCGAATGAAAATGAATCATAAATTAGGGCTAAAAGTGCCTAGCTATGTAACGATTCTGACGCGCGAGGATATTTTAGAGAGCATAAAATATCTTATCAAAGTCAAAAACGGAATGGGGCGAATCGATGACAGAGACCACTTGGGGAATCGTAGGATTCGCGCCACAGGCGAACTTTTGGCGAATGAATTGCATATCGGGCTAATCAAAATGCAAAAGGCGATTCGCGATAAATTAGTTAGCACAAACACCGACCACGAGAATATTATGCCACACGAGCTAATCAACTCTAAGATGATTACAAGCACGATTTTGGACTTTTTCACAGGCGGACAATTATCGCAATTTATGGACCAAACGAATCCTTTAAGTGAAATCACGCACAAACGCCGACTCTCCGCGCTTGGCGAAGGTGGGCTTGTCAAAGAGCGCGTGGGATTTGAAGCGCGTGATGTGCATCCTACGCATTATGGGCGAATCTGCCCTATTGAAACGCCAGAAGGGCAAAATATCGGGCTAATAAATACGCTTTCGACTTTTACGCGCGTAAATGAGCTTGGATTCATCGAAGCGCCATATCGCAAGGTTTCAGGTGCAAAAGTAAGCGATGAGATTGTCTATGTAACCGCATCGCAAGAGGAAGGCTTAGTCATCGCTCCAGCTAGCACAAAGGTAGATGAAAACGGCAATATCATCGAGGATTTGATTGAGACTAGAAAAGATGGCGAGATTATTTTAAGCGAGAAAAATAAGGTTGATTTGATTGACTTAAACCCTAGAATGCTAGTTGGCGTGGCAGCGTCTCTTATACCATTTTTAGAGCACGATGACGCGAATCGTGCGCTTATGGGTTCAAATATGCAACGACAATCCGTCCCGCTTTTAAAACCAGATGCGCCCATTGTCGGCACAGGGATTGAGAGTATTGTAGCGCGGGATTCGTATGAAGCCATAAAGGCGAAACGAGATGGCATTATTGAGCTAGTGGATAGTCGCAATATTTATGTGATGGGCGAAGATGAAAATGGCGCGTTTATCGACCATTATTCATTGCAAAAAAATCTCCGCACGAATCAAAACACTTGCTTTTCGCAGATTCCTATCGTAAAAAAAGGCGATAAAGTTGTGAAAAATCAAGTCATCGCTGATGGCGCAAGTATGGATAATGGCGAGTTAGCACTAGGCAAAAATATCCGCGTGGCGTTTATGCCGTGGAATGGATATAACTTTGAGGACGCCATTGTTGTGAGCGAAAAGCTGATTCGCGAAGATGCTTTTACTTCGATTCACATTTATGAAAAAGAAATCGAAGCCCGAGAGCTAAAGCAAGGCACGGAGGAAATCACCTCTGACATTCCGCAAGTCAAAGAAGAGGAAGTCGAGCATTTAGATGCAAGTGGAATTGTAAAAATTGGGACTTTTGTAACGGGCGGTATGATTTTGGTAGGAAAAGTCTCTCCAAAAAGCGAAGTCAAACCTACGCCTGAGGAGCGATTGCTACGCGCGATTTTTGGCGAAAAAGCTGGACATGTGGTAAATAAATCGCTTTATTGTCCGCCGTCAATGGAAGGCGTGGTTGTCGATGTGAAAATCTTTACCAAAAAAGGTTACCAAAAAGACGCAAGGGCGATTAAGGCTTATGAGGACGATAAGATTCGGCTTGAGAGCGAACACCGCGATAAAATCATTATGCTTGATAGAGAGGAAATGCTCCGCATTAGCTCACTTTTATCCAAAGAAAAGCTAAGCGTTGCCACAAAAGTAGGCGATTCAAGCTACAAAAAAGGCGACATTGTGAAAAAAGAGGACATTGCCTCAATGAATCGATTCGCCTTAAATGCGTTTGTGAAAAATTACTCAAAAAATCTGCAAAAAGAATTTGAGCAAATCAAAAATAACTTTTTGCAACAAAAGAAAATTTTGAGTGATGAATACAACGAAAAGCTCTCTATTTTGGAAAAAGATGATATTTTGCCAAGTGGCGTTGTGAAAAAAGTCAAAGTCTATATCGCTACCAAACGCAAACTTAAAGTCGGTGATAAAATGGCTGGGCGACACGGAAATAAGGGCATCGTGTCAATCATCGTGCCTGAAGTGGATATGCCTTATACCAAAGACGGCAAAAGCATTGAAATCGTGCTAAACCCGCTTGGTGTGCCTAGTCGTATGAATATCGGGCAGATTTTGGAAATGCACTTGGGGCTTGTGGGGAAAAATTTAGGCAATCAAATTGAGCATATTTTTGAGCAAAATAAGGCGAATTTTGTGAAAGAATTGCGCGAGAAAATGACGCAAATCGCCCAAATTTCAAAGCAAACGCAATCACTAGAATTTATCAAAAATCTAAGCGATGATGAGCTAGTGAATTACGCGCGGGATTGGAGCAAAGGCGTTAGATTCGCAACGCCTGTATTTGACGGCGTTAGAGAAGATTCGTTTAAAAAACTTTTTGAACTTGCCAAAATTGAAATGGACGGCAAAAGTGAGCTTTATGACGGAAAAACAGGCGAAAAAATCCGTGAGCGCGTAAATGTCGGCTATATGTATATCTTAAAACTTCACCATTTGGTTGATGAAAAAGTTCACGCGCGAAGCACAGGACCTTATAGCCTTGTTACGCAACAGCCTGTGGGCGGAAAGGCTCTCTTTGGTGGACAGAGATTCGGCGAAATGGAAGTGTGGGCGTTAGAGGCTTATGGTGCGTCTCACACGCTTAAAGAAATGCTAACCATTAAATCTGATGATATTGACGGCAGATACAACGCATACAAGGCGATTACGAGCAATAAAGCCGTAGGCGAATCGGAGATTCCCCAAACTTTTTATGTTTTGACAAAAGAATTGCAATCTTTGGCACTCGATGTCATTATGTATGATAAAAATAATGAGCCAATTGCCCTGCTTGATGAAAGCGATGTCAAAGAGCGCAAATTGCGCAAGGATTTTGCGTCATTGCAGTTAGTTTTGGCAAGTCCAGAGACGATTCGCTCTTGGAGTTATGGCGAGGTTAAAAAGCCAGAAACTATCAATTACCGCACTTTGAAACCCGAGCGAGACGGGCTATTTTGCGCCAAAATCTTTGGACCTGTGAGGGATTATGAATGTATTTGCGGAAAATATAAAAAGAAACGATTCCGCGACACGGTTATGGTGTGCGAAAAATGTGGCGTGGAAATCACCACTTCCAAAGTGCGCCGTAGCAGAATGGGGCATATCGAGCTTGTAACACCTGTGGCGCATATTTGGTATGTGAATTCACTGCCTAGCCGAATCGGCACACTTTTGGGCGTGAAAATGAAAGATTTGGAGCGGGTGCTTTATTACGAAGCATATATTGTGAAAAATCCCGGTGAGGCGTATTATGACAACGAAAACACCAAAAAAGTCGAAAAATATGATGTGCTAAATCAAGAGCAATATGACGCATTGCATAAGCGATTCGAGCATACGGATTTTATCGCGGAGATGGGTGGCGCAGCGGTTAAAGAGCTGCTTGAAGAATTAGATTTGGTAGATTTGCTTGTGAAACTAAAAGATGAAATCAAACACACAAATTCGGAGGCAAAGAAAAAGACTTTGGCAAAACGGCTAAAAGTGGTGGAAAATTTCATCAACTCCAAATCTAAGCCAGAAAGTATGATGCTTACAGTGCTTCCTGTGTTGCCACCTGATTTGCGTCCGCTTGTGGCGTTAGATGGCGGAAAATTCGCCGTTAGCGATGTCAATGATTTGTATCGCCGTGTGATTAACCGCAATCAACGCTTAAAGCGACTTTTGGAGTTAGATTCGCCTGAAATCATTATTCGCAATGAAAAGCGAATGTTGCAAGAAGCTGTCGATGCGCTCTTTGATAATGCGCGAAATACAAATGCCGTAAAAGGCGCAAATAAACGCCCACTAAAATCGCTTAGCGAGATTATCAAAGGCAAACAAGGACGATTCCGCCAAAATCTACTTGGCAAACGCGTGGATTTCAGCGGACGAAGCGTTATTGTCGTGGGACCAAATTTGCGAATGGACCAATGCGGATTGCCTAAAAATATGGCGTTAGAATTATTTAAGCCACATTTATTAGCGAAATTAGAGGAAAAAGGCTACGCCACGACTTTAAAACAAGCTAATAAAATGATAGAGCAAAAAAGCGATGAGGTTTGGGAATGTTTGCAAGACATTGTCAAAGGCTATCCTGTGCTATTAAACCGCGCACCGACTTTGCATAAGCAATCCATTCAGGCATTCCACCCTAAACTCATTGAGGGCAAGGCGATTCAGCTTCACCCGCTTGTGTGTTCGGCGTTTAACGCTGACTTTGACGGCGACCAAATGGCGGTGCATGTGCCTTTAAGCCAAGAGGCGATTACAGAGTGCAAGATTTTGATGCTTAGCTCGACAAATATTTTGCTCCCAGCCAGTGGAAAGGCGATTGTTACGCCTAGCCAAGATATGGTTTTGGGGCTTTATTATATTTCGCTAGAGCGAAGCAATGTCAAAGGCGAACACAAACTCTTTGGCAATATCGATGAGATTATGATTGCGCTCGATTGTGGCGAAGTGGATATTAACGCTAAGATTCGCACATATATTGACAATCGCTTGATTTACACGACCGTTGGGCGAATGATGATTTATTCAATCTTGCCTAAAGGAATCCCTGTGGATTTGTGGAATCGCGTGATGAAAAAGAAAGACATTGGCAATCTAATCGACTATGTCAATAAAGAAAGCGGAATGTCTATTATGGCGCGATTCTTGGATAATCTTAAAGATTTAGGATTCAAATACGCGACAAAAGCGGGAATCTCGATTTCGGCTTATGATGTCATCGTGCCAAATGATAAGCAAAGCATTATCGATGAAGCGAAAAATCAAGTCAAAGCGATTCAAGCCCAATTTGACAAAGGGCTTTTGACAGAGCAAGAGCGATATAACAAAATCATCGATATTTGGACAGATACAAGCAACAAAATGGGCAAAGATATGATGAAGCTAATCGAATCGGACAAAGATGGATTCAACTCCATTTATATGATGGCAGATTCGGGTGCGAGAGGTAGCGTGGCGCAGATTCGTCAGTTATCTGCAATGCGTGGGCTTATGGCAAAGGCGGACGGCACGATTATTGAGACGCCCATTATTTCAAACTTTAAAGAAGGGCTAAATGTGCTTGAATACTTTACTTCAACGCACGGCGCGAGAAAAGGGCTAACCGATACCGCGCTTAAAACGGCAAACGCTGGATATTTGACTAGAAAGCTAATTGATGTTAGCCAAAATGTCAAAATCACAATGTTTGATTGTGGCACACACGAGGGCATTGAGCTAACCGATGTAACGGTGGGTAGTGAGCTTATCGAGCCGTTGGAGGAGCGCATTATTGGGCGCGTTTTGGCGGAAAATGTCATTGACCCGATTACTAATGAGATTTTGCTAATTGAGGGCAGTTTGATTGATGAGGGAATGGCTAGAAAAATCAAAGAGGCAGAAGTAAAATCCGTAGTGATTCGCGCTGCTACCACTTGCAAGGCGGAAAATGGCATTTGTGCGAAATGCTATGGGCTAAATTTAGGCGATGGCAAAATGGTAAATATCGGCGAGGCAATCGGCGTCATCGCAGCGCAATCAATCGGCGAACCCGGAACGCAATTAACGCTTAGAACCTTCCACGTTGGCGGGACAGCATCAAGAGCGCAAGAGGAGCGACAAGTCGTGGCGGAAAAAGAGGGATTCATTCGCTTTTATAACATTAAAACCTATAAAAACAAACAAGG
>JBNMJF010000129.1:0-5771 GCA_050873665.1 Helicobacteraceae bacterium | reverse complement strand
TTTGGTAACTCTGGCAAATCACGCACAAGCACCGCATCGCCGACATCTAGGTTGCTAATGTCGATTTTAATATTTTCTACCAAATCTTCCGCTTTGCATTTCACGCTCACGCGCTTTTTGCTAAAGAGCAAAACGCCCTTATTTTTCACGCCCACCGCTGAGCCTTCCAAAACCACAGGGATTTTGTATTTCGCCACTACGCCTTTTTGTGCGAGTAGTAAATCGATATGCACGATTTTTGAAGTAACGGGGTCGTTTTGATATTCCTGCACTACGACATTATAGCTTTTGCCACCGACTTTGACTTCAAAGGCTAGGGATTTTTTGGATTTCACCGCTTTGATAAAGTCGTTTTCTTTAAAGGCGCAGTGGATATTTGTCGCGCCCTTGCCGTAGATATTTGCTATTAGATAGCCATCGTTTCGTAAAGCCTTTGTAGCAGACTTTGAAATACTCTCTCTAATAATTCCTTCTAACATTTTTTTATCCTTTTTTTTGAAAAATTAAAGCGCGGATTATAGCACAAAATTTTTAAATTTTTGCGCTTAGATTCTTTAAATCTTATTTCGCTATGATTTGGGCTTTGAAATTTTATAGATTCGCGCTGTTTTTAAGGTGCGAATCTAAATGTAGAGGTGGTAAAAATGCAGATTTTAGATTCGAGCGATTCAAAGTTTCGCGCGGAGTTTGAGGCGATTTTAAATCGTGGCAATATGGACTTAGAAAATGCGAGTAAGATTGTGAGCGAGATTTTAAGCGATATTCGCCAAAGGGGCGTGAGTGCGATTTTGGAGCATATCGCAAGATTTGATTCGTGGAATCCGCGCGATTTTGATGAAATCAAATTCCACCCAAAAGATATGGAAAACGCCTACAATGCCTTATCACGCAACTTAAAAGACGCGCTAAATTTGGCGCATAATCGCATTTCTGCATTTCACGCAAAGCAAAAAAGCAAGTCGTGGTTAGAATACGAATCTGACGGCACAATGCTTGGCGTAAAAATCACGCCAATTGCCCGTGCTGGGCTTTATATCCCCGGGGGCAAGGCTGCCTATCCTAGCTCACTTTTGATGAATGCCATTCCAGCCATTGTTGCAGGTGTGGGGCAAATCGCTGTTTGTTCGCCCACGCCACATAATGAGCCAAATCACTTGCTTTTGGCGGCGATGCACATTTGCGGGATTACAGAGGCTTACAAAGTCGGTGGTGCGAGTGCGATTGGGCTTATGGCTTATGGTTGTGCCAAAAGTGGCGTGGCAAAGGCGGATACGATTACAGGACCGGGCAATATTTTCGTGGCGTGTGCTAAAAAGCTCGTGTTTGGCGATGCGAATATTGATATGATTGCTGGACCTAGCGAGATAGGGATTATCGCCGATGATAGCGCGAATCCTGCGTATTTAGCGATGGATTTGCTATCTCAAGCTGAGCACGATGAAATGGCAAGTGCGATTTTAATCACCGATGATAAATCTTTGGCAAACGCGGTGAGCGCGGAAATACAGCGCGTCTTAGCTACACTTAAACGGCGCGAAATCACGCGCAAGTCAATCGACAATCGCGCCGCAATCATCATCACACGCGACATTGCCGAATCTATCGCACTAATGAATGAAATCGCGCCAGAGCATTTGGAAGTCGCCACGCAAAATCCGCACGATTTACTGCCATTTATCAAAAATGCGGGGGCAATCTTTTTGGGAAAATACACGCCTGAGGCGATTGGCGACTATATCGCGGGACCCAATCACACGCTCCCCACAGGTGGTTCGGCGCGGTTTTTCTCCCCTTTGAGCGTGGAGCATTTTGTAAAAAAAAGCTCCATTATTAGCTTTTCGGCAAATGCGATGAGGGAAATCGGCGATAAATGCGCTATTTTAGCGGAAGCCGAAGGGCTAGAAGCGCACCAAAAATCCGTAGAGATTAGGTTGCAAGATTTAAAAAATGCGCTAGATTCGTGCAAATCACGGACAAAAAATTAAGATTCGCGCAAATCGCGGACAAAAATTAGGAGGCAACAATGCAAAAAAATAATGATATTTTTGATGAAATCTTTAGCGATTCGCCATTGGAGCATTTGGTGAAAATTTTGCCAAGTCTCCCGCCACAGGCATTGCAAAACGCGCTAGAGCAACTTTTTGCCGAGTATGCCACACTCAATTTGATAGTCGAAGATAACGCGCTAGAGGGCAAAATCCGCGAGTATTTGGGCGATTCACGAATCCAAAGTGCAAAGCAGGATTTATCCCTAAGGATAATGTCAGAAATCCTAAGCCAAGGGGATTGAAAGGTTGCAAAATCCGCTCTTGTAGGGTGAATTGCAGATTCGCGCAAAGCAATCCAAACCTTTTCGTCATTACTTAAGCGTAGCGAAAGTATCCAAATCACACGAATCTAAATTATGGGCGAATCGATGACCCAAAAGCGAATCAAATAAATTAGAGTCTATGTGGTTAGATGGGACTCTACTTTTTGCAAAAGCAAAAAGTGGCAAAAACTTTGGCAATGGATACTTCGAGCAAAGCTCTCAGTATGACGATAGGTTTTGTTTTTGTATTTTGTGTGGATTGCCCGAATCGCTACGCAATTCTCGCAATGACAAAAAGGGTAATGCCATTTTCATAGCCTTTGCACCTACCCGCCCATAATCTTTTCTATTTTGTTTTTATCTTTGCTCCACCCTTTTTCGCACACGACATTTAGGCTCAAAAACACCTTGCCACCGCTAAATTCCTCAATCTTTTTTCGCGCATCAATGCCGATATTTTTGATAGATTTTCCACCGCTACCGATGATGATTTTCTTTTGACTTTCCTTTTCTGTGATGATTTCGGCATAAATCTTTGTGATTTTGCCCTCATCTACGCGTTTCAATCGCACTTCGCTTTTATAGGGAATCTCTTTATTTGTGAAATTAAAAAGCGATTCGCGGATTTTCTCGCGGTAAATCTCGCGCAAATTTGTCGAAGTGATAATGTCGCTATCATACAAAAACGGCGAGTTTGGCAGGTGCGCGTAAATCGCGCGTAAAATCTGCTCGATATTTACGCCTTTAACCGCGGATATGGGGATTAGCGCCTCGTAATTGTCGCTATATTTTTGATACGCGGAGAGCTTTTTTAGTAGATTTTCCTTGCTAACTAAGTCGATTTTACTCAAAAGCAAAATGTGCTTTTTAGGCGCGTTGCCCCTACATTCGCGCTTTAGCAACGCTAAAAATTCCTCATAATGCCTTAAATCATCACTCGCCGTTGCCAAAAACGCCACAATATCGCTAGATTCAATCGCCTTGTGGCTTTCATCAATCATAAGCGTATTTAGCAATTTTTGGCTTTTGTGAAGCCCCGGCGTGTCGATAAAAATCATCTGCGCATTTTCAAATAGCACGATGATATTGCTTTGCTTACGCGTGGCATTGACTTTGTGCGAAGTAAGTGCGAGATTTTCGTTAATTAGCGCATTTAAAAGTGTGGATTTACCAGCATTTGGGCGACCTACAAGGGCAATGAATCCGCATTTGGTGGATTCGCTTTTGTTGGATTCGTGGGTGGATTCGGTGGATTGCCACGAATTTGCTTTGGCAAATTCTCGCAATGACGATTCGTTGCTAGATTTCGCGCCACGATTCACGCAAGATTCGCCTAAAATCACAAAATATACCTCGTGCTGTCGGCATTTTGGATTATCGAATCTAACTTTTCTTCAATATCTTTTTTGCCAATTTTTATGCTTTGTCCTTTGAGATTCGGCGCATCAAAACTTATATCTTCTAGCACTTTTTCTACAATCGTATGCAGTCGCCTTGCGCCTATATCCTCTGTCTTTTCATTGGCAATATGGGCGAATCTTGCAATCGTCCTCAACGCCTCATCGTCAAATTCTAGCTTCACGCCCTCCGTGCCTAGCAAATAAATATATTGCTTAATAATGCTATTTTTGGTTTGGATAAGAATCTTATATAAATCCTCCTCGCTTAATGAATCTAACTCCACGCGAATGGGGAATCGCCCTTGTAATTCAGGGATTAAATCACTTGGCTTACTTAGATGAAACGCCCCTGCGGCGATAAATAAAATATAATCCGTCTTAATCTGCCCATATTTCGTATCTACAAGGCTACCCTCCACGATAGGGAGCAAATCACGCTGGACGCCTTCTTTGTTAGGATTTTGGCGCGAGTTGCTATTATCACTCGCCGTTTTGTCAATCTCATCAATAAAGATGATTCCGCTCTCCTCTGCCTTTTTCAACGCCTCGATTTTTAGCTCATCAATATTTGTGATATTATCAATCGCCTCATTTTTTAGCAATTCTTTGGCATCTTTGACGCTTGTCTTTATCTTTTTGATTTTTTGTGCTTTGGGGAAAATCTCCACAATGCCGATATTTGGCATTGGAAAGGGATTGATTGGTGCTTCGGTAATCTCTACTTCGATTTCTAAATCATCAACTGCGCCACTTTTGACTTTTTGCTTCATTTTGTCAAAAGAGACTTTGTATTCCTCTTTTTTGCTCTCACTCGCGGTATTTGGTAGCGGTGGAATCAAATTATTTGTGATTTTTGTAAGGATATAATCCTCCGTTTTATCGGCGTTTTTCTCCATATATTCGGATTTTATGAGATTCATAGACGCATTTACCAAATCGCGCACCATAGATTCGACATCGCGCCCCACAAAGCCCACTTCGGTGTATTTACTCGCCTCCACTTTGATAAATGGCAAACCCAAAATCTTTGCCATTCGCCTTGAAATCTCAGTTTTTCCCACGCCTGTTGAGCCTATCATTAGGATATTTTTTGGCATTATCTCATCTTGGATTTCCTTTGGCAGCTGCTTTCTACGATAGCGATTTCGTAGGGCAATGGCAATGGCGCGTTTAGCCTTGTCCTGCCCGATAATATACTCATCTAAATATTCTACAATCTCTTTTGGACTTTTATTATCTCTCAATGTTAGTCTCCTAATTCAAGTATTTTTATGTTTGTATTTGTGTAAATGCAAAGCTCACCTGCGATTTGCAGGGATTTTTCTACTAAATCGCGTGGGGAGAGTTGCGCCAAATTCGCGTTGCGGTGCAAAGCCCTTGCGGCAGACAAAGCGTAGTTGCCACCGCTACCGATTGCCGCAATGACGCCATCTTCAGGCTCGACAACATCGCCACTACCGCTTAGAATGTAGATTTTTGCGCGATTTAGGACTATCATCATCGCCTCTAATTTGCGCAAGTATTTATCTTTGCGCCATTCCTTGCTAAACTCTACTACCGAGCGTTCTAAATCGCCTTTTTTGCTCTCTAAGATTTTTTCAAACATATCAAATAAGCTAAACGCATCAGCCGTGCTACCCGCGAATCCGCTTAATATTTTGCCGTCATATAGGGCGCGAATCTTTGTGGCATTTGACTTTAAGACGCAGTTGCCAAAGGTTACTTGCCCATCACCGCCGATTACGGATTTATCCGCCCCTTTAAATGCTAAAATCGTAGTTGCGTGAAACATTTTTTATTCCTTTATTCGTAAAATTATTTTATGATTCGCGGTATTTTGCGCGAATCACGCGAATCTTTATGAAAATTTAAAGCGAATCTAAAAAGTGCGAATCCTAGCAAATTTCGCCTTAAAGATTGCGTTATGAATCTAAAAAAGTAAATTTTTTAGCATAAAACTTACTCTTAAATTATTTTTAAAATTTTTGCAAAATTTTATAAAATGCTTATTTATTGCAATATGCGATAAATGGCGTTAAAGGGGGAAAAAGTGGTTATTG
>JBNMJF010000128.1:0-5835 GCA_050873665.1 Helicobacteraceae bacterium | reverse complement strand
CATTACTAGCGGCATTGCAAAATCCACATAATCCTTAATCCACTGCTTTGCTTTCATTTTTTGTCCCTTAAAAACAAAATTTTATGAAAATGTATTTTACCCCCCCCTATTTTAATTTTGGCTTAAAGGATTATGATTTATTTTAGTTTTTTGTGTGCGATTTGGTGAAATTATGGGATTGCTTTGGCGAATCGTAGATTTACCAAAGCAATGCAAAAAACCCGAATCCACTCTACTTTTTAATTTTCTCTATCCATTCTTTGAGCGTTTTTTCAAAGCCTATGTCGCTAAATTCTACGAATTTTTCATTTACATTTTTGGGCAAATATCTCTGCTCTACGAATCCGCCAAATCCGCCTTGAGGGCGAAAATCGTGCGGATAGCGGTAGTTTTTGCTAAAGGGCTTGATATGCTCTGGGATTTCTAGCGTGGGGTGGGCTTTGACAAATTCTAATGCCGAATCTATTGCCTTATACGCAGTGTTTGACTTGGGCGAAGCGGACAGATACAGCACACATTGCGCCAAAATTATGCGCGATTCGGGCATTCCTATTTTTGAAACGCTTTGCATTGTGCTGTTTGCGAGATTTAGCGCGTTTGGATTCGCGTTGCCTATGTCCTCACTCGCCAAAATCACAAGCCTCCGCGCGATAAATTCCACGCTCTCACCCGCGCTAAGCAGACGCGCTAGGTAATAAATACTCGCATTTTCATCGCTCCCGCGAATGCTCTTTATCATCGCGCTAATTAGCTCATAATGCGTATTTGATTCGCCCACACCCTCGCTATTTGGCTTGATTTGGCGCAAGGATTCAAGGCTCAAATTTTCCCCTGCGATTTGCAACAGATTTAGCATCGCCCTAGCATCGCCGTTGCACGAATCTAGCAAATAATCTCTCGCATCTTTTTCAATGCGTAGATTATGCGCCTTTAGGCGCGAATCAAGGATTTCGCTTAGCTCGTTGCGACTAAGCGCGTGAAATTCAAATATAAGCGAACGAGAGCGAATCGCACTGGTTAAGGCAAAATATGGATTTTGCGTAGATGCGCCGATGAAAATCGCGCTAAAATCCTCCATAAAAGGCAGCAAAACTTCCTGCTGTGCTTTGTTTAGGCGGTGAATCTCATCAATAAAAATTAGTGGCTTAGTGATTGAATCCTTCGCATTTGCCACGCATTTACGCAAATCATCAATCTTTAGCGAAGTGGCGTTAAACTCGAAAAATTCCATTGCGAGTTCATTGCTCAAAATCCGCGCAAGGCTCGTTTTGCCACAGCCCGGCGGTCCAAAGAAAAATAGGTGAATGAGATTTTTTGATTCAATCATTTTGGCAATAGGCGCATTTGCGCCAAGTAGGTGCTTTTGCCCGATAAATTCGCTTAGATTTTTTGGCTTTTGGTACATTTGGGTTTGTCCTTTTTTGTGTTTGGATTGCTTCGTTGCACTACGCTAACGCTTCGTGCGCCTCGCAATGATGATTCGGCGCACGATTTGTAGAGTCGCGCAGGGCAATTCAAACAATTCTGTGCGATTCAAGCGATTTGCGCTCACTTTTTAAAGATTATCACATCATAAGAATTGCGCTTTACGCTGACATTGCTAGAGCTTTGAGAGTGCTGTTGCTGGAGATTTTCAATGGTTATATCTAGCTCATCGAGTTTATCTTTTAGGCGCAAGATTATATCAACTCCAGCCAGATTCACGCCCAAATCACGCGTGAGGCGCAAAATCACCTTGATTTTATCAATGTCTTTTTGCGAGTAAAGGCGCATTTTGCCATCTGTCCTGCTAGGCTCGATTAAGCCCTCTTTTTCGTATTGACGCAAAGTCTGCGGGTGGATTGATAGGATTTTTGCCACCACGCTTATCAAAAATACAGGTTCTTCGTAGCTATACATTTTCGCCCCCTTTTTAATCTGGTAGTTTTTTGAGTGCTTCTAAAAGCGCGGAATCTAGGCTTTCAATAGGCGGATTTTCAATATTTGCGATGAGATATAAATCGCCAATCACACTATTTTTGCGATTTTTTAGCCCTTGCTCTTTCACGCGAAATTTTTGGTTATTTTTCGTATTTTGCGGGATTGTGAGAGTAACCTCTTTATAAGGCGTCTGCACTTTCACCTTTCCCCCAAAGAGCGCGGTTTTTAGCGGAATGGCAATGCGCTTTGTCAAAATCTCATCTTTGATTTCATACTCATTGCTTGGCGCGATATTTACGCGTAAAAACAAATCCCCTGCGCTATTTCGCGCCCTTTTACCCTTGCCTTTTACGCGCAATTTTTCGCCATTTTTGATTCCTGCTGGAATCTTCACATCAAAATTTCCCTCTACATAGTGATAATTCCCGCCAAGTAAGGCAGATTCAAAAGGAATAGTAATGTCTTTTTGAATGTCAAGCGATTCGCCAAAGTCCCCAAAATCACTAAATCCGCCAAATCCTCCACTACTAAATCCACCGCTAGAAAATCCGCCAAACCCACTATTTGCGCTAAATCCTCCGCCAAAGATTTGGCTTAAAATGTCATCTAAATTGATATTTTGATTGCTTCGCGCAAAGTCGCTGAAATTTTGTCCGCCAAATATCGAATCGCCAAATTGGTCGTATTGTGCGCGTTTTTTCTCATCGCTCAAAATCTCGTAAGCCGCGTTAATCTCTTTGAATTTTTCCTCTGCGTCCTTTGCTTTGTTAATGTCTGGGTGATATTGCCTTGCTAGTTTGCGATAGGCTTTTTTGATTTCATCTTGGGTGGCGTTTTGTGCCACGCCTAGCGTTGTATATAAACTTTTTTCCAAATTAAAACTCCTAAATTTTTTAAGAAAATTAAGCGCAATTATATCATAAAACTTTATAGCTTTAGACTAAAGTTTTAAAAAATATCCGCAATCCTTACGCTTCCACTGCCAAAAAATCGCTTTTCATCGCTCTGCGTGGAGTATAGTAGCTCTAATTTATGCGAAATCTTATCATCTAAATGCAAATGTAGATTTTCTAAAATTGCTGTATTTTTTATCAGTTTTTTGTTTTTTATGGTTAGATTTTGTGTAGATTCAAAGGTGGATTCATCGCTACTAATTATCCATTTGCTTTTTATAGAATGTAAAATAAATGGTATTTTTTGCAGATTATAAATTATGATATTTTCGCCTTCAAATTCGATTTTTAAGTCATTATTTAGATAGCAAAATTTTGGGCTTCCTTGCATTGAAAGCGTTTTTATGACAATATGCGCGTTTGCAAAAATTTTGCCATTTTCATTTGCCTTTAATAAAATGCTATCGATAAAATATCTTATAAAAAATCGCATTGATGAATCTAGCGCAACTAAAATTTCATTTTCGACATTATTGGCAAGATTCGAGCGATTATAATAATTTAGCAATTTATCCTGTGTGATGGCATTTTCAGCCAAATTTTCCACTTCATAAATTCCTGCGCCAAACAAAATCTCAAAAATATTTACCTTTGAATCTATAATATTTTCTTTAGCAATTTGTGCGATTTGCGCCTTTAGGGCGTTTTCAATCTCCCATTTTAAATTTAAATCTAGGGCTAAAATCCCGCACCTATCGCTAAAATCAATGCTACAAATGGCATTTTCCAATCTTTGCTGATAAAAAATCCCATAATCCAAAATTTTGCGCCTAAACGCCTCTATCGCGCTATGAATCTCACTCGCCACTTCGTTTAGATTATTTGCAATTATTAGCTCGATGAATCTAAAAGTATCTATCTCATATTTATCCTTAAAAAACGCCGAATCTTCCCGCGCTGGGTAGAATACAAACTCATTATTTTCTACGCCGACTTTGATTACTTCATCGATGATTACTTCGCTAAACTCGACATTGGGGCGATTTGAGATAAAAAAAATATCGCCGTGTATAAAATACACGAAAAATATAGGATTTTTGCATTCGCTGACGCCAAATTTGGGCGTTTGCCGATTCGACATTAACATATTTAGCAAAATTTTGGATTTGCGTTTTATGCTGTTTTTTAGCTTTTCGTAAAACATTTTTGCGATTTTTCCTATTAAATTTGATAAAATTCTACAATAATTTTTTTACACAAAGGATTTTTGCTTGAAAATTATCGCTGGAAATTTTAAGTCTAATAAAAATCGCTCAAATACGATTGCGTATTTAAAAGATTTGGATTCGCGCCTTGAAAGTGCGCATAACAGGGCAGATTCGCGTAAAGTTTATATTTTTCCCGCGCTTAGCTCAATGGTGGAAAATAATTTTGCTAATATCACTTTGGGGGCGCAAAATGCACATTTTGCGGAGAGTGGCGCATTCACAGGCGAAATCACGCTTTTGCATTTGCAGGAATTTAACATTAGGACGATTTTGGTGGGGCATAGTGAGCGCCGTAATCTTTTTGGTGAGAGCGATGAAATCGTTGCCAAAAAATTTGACTTTTTTGCTAAGGAAAACTTTGAGATTTTCCTTTGTGTGGGGGAAAATTTAGCGATTCGCCAAAGTGGCAAAACAAAAGATTTTTTAGACGCGCAACTACAAAAAATCGCTTTGGATTATGAAAAGCTAATCATTGCTTATGAGCCGATTTGGGCGATAGGCACGGGACAAAATGCAAGTTTGGAGCAGATAAAGGAAGTCTATGATTTTTTGCAAGAGAAAACCAAAAAGCCCGTCCTTTACGGCGGAAGCGTGAATCCAAGCAATGCAAAGGACATTATCTCCACAACTGACGGCGTTTTGGTGGGCAATGCGAGTTTGGACGCGAACAATTTTAATCAAATCATAAGGAGTTAAAAAATGATAATGCAAGGTAAAAAAGGGCTGATTGTAGGCATCGCAAACAATAAGTCCATAGCTTACGGCATAGCGAAATCCTGCCACGCGCAGGGGGCAAATCTAGCTTTCACATATATGAATGATAGCATAAAAAAGCGTGTAGAGCCAATAGCAGCGGAGTTTGGTAGCGATAAAATCTATGAGCTAGATGTGGGGAATGAATCGCACTTTGGCGCGTTGCGTGAGAGTTTGAAGCGCGATTTTGGAAAAATTGACTTTATCGTGCATAGCGTGGCGTTTGCACCTAAAGAAGCCCTAGATGGCGAGTTTTTAGACACAAGCAAGGGCGCATTTAACACGGCTATGGAGATTTCTGTGTATTCGCTTATCGAATTAGTGCGCGAAATGTTGCCGATAGTGAGCGAAAATGGCGCATTTCTCACGCTTAGCTATCTTGGGGCGCAAAAATATATCACGCATTACAATGTGATGGGCGTGGCAAAATCCGCACTTGAATCTTCGGTGCGATATTTGGCTTATGAGCTAGGAGCGCGTGGGATTCGCATAAATGCCATTTCTGCGGGTCCCATTCGCACTTTGGCAGCGAGTGGAATCGGCGATTTTAGAATGATTTTGAAGTGGAATGAAATAAACGCGCCTTTGAAAAAGAATGTCAGCATTGAGGAAGTGGGCGATTCGGCTATGTATTTGCTCTCACCCCTCTCAAGTGCCGTAACAGGCGAGGTGCATTATGTCGATTGCGGATACAACATAATGGGAATGGCAGCCACAGAGGAAAAAGACGGCAAAATTCACATTGCGTGGGAAAATCTAAATAAAGGAGAATAAAATGAGCGACTTTGATGAAAACCAAGATGACTTTGATGAAGATGATGATTTTGATTTCGATGAGTTAGATGACTTTGTTGATGATGACGATGAGTTTGACTATGACGATGACGACTACTCTTATGATGACGAAGATTACGAAGATGAAGAGTAGATTTTGGGGCTTTGGCGATGATTGAATTAGCGTTGATTCAGCACTCTTTTAAGGGCGATAAGCAATCCACGAT
>JBNMJF010000127.1:0-5841 GCA_050873665.1 Helicobacteraceae bacterium | reverse complement strand
TTTGCGCCCTCTGCGGCGGCTTTTGGATTATCTGTGATGATAATCTTTGCGTTATCGTGGCGCATATCCAAAGCCATATTTACAAATTCGCTTTTGGGCGCGTAAGCCTTTGGCGTGGCGATTCGCAGCTCAAATCCTAACTTTGCTGCCATAAAAAGCCACGAATGCGCCATATTATTGCCATCGCCAATGTAGCACACGATAGGTTTGCGTGGCGCAGTGCGCGAATCGCCCAAATCCGCATAAGGCGCAGTTAGCCCCAAGCTAATGCCATTTTCTATCATCGTAAGGTAGTCGGCGATTAACTGCGTGGGGTGAAATTCATCGCTTAAGCCGTTAATCACTGGGACGCTGGAGTATTTGGCAAATTCCTCGATTTTGGATTGTTCAAAGGTGCGAATCATCACCATATCCACCATTGAGCTAATCACTCTCGCGCTGTCTTTTACGCCCTCGCCACGACTTAATTGAATGTCTTTGTTTGATAGAAAAATCGCGCTTCCGCCTAGCTGATATGCGCCCACTTCAAAGCTAATGCGGGTGCGCGTGGAGTTTTTTTCAAAAATCATCGCTAGGACTTTGTCTTTGAAATACGGGTGGATTCGCACGCCGTTTAAAAAGTCATTTTTTATTTCAATGCACTTTTGCAGAATCGCTACAATGTCCTCTCTAGCGCAATCTTTGAGTGCCAAAAAATGCTTCATTGCCTAAAACTCCTTAATCCCTCATCTTTAATTTAAAAGCGCGAATTTTATCGAATTTCGCATAAAATAATGCTAAATAATTCTTAAAAATCGCTTTTTGCCCCAAAGTGTTTAATTTTTATATTGTATTTTAGCGAATCTAGCGCGATTCGGGCTTGAATCTCTATCGAATCCACCCCGCGAATCTATCTTAAATCCACCGCATTTTTATTAAAAATCATTTTTTGCTATAATTATCAGCTTTTTTTGATTTATAAAAAAAGAGCGATTTTGTAGAGTGCGCTTTAAAATGCGCGTAAAAATTTAAGGTGTGCGTTAAAAATTTATGATTCGGCTATTTTTTGGGCTATTTGTATTGTCGCAAGTGCTTTTTAGCTCTGGCTTTAAGATAAATGAGCAAAGTTTGCGTTCGATTGCGCTAAGCAGTGCGTATGTGGCGGGGGCTTATGGGGCAGATTCGAGCTATTTTAATCCCGCAAATATGGGCTTTTTGGACGGCATTCGCAAGGACAAAAATGATTTAGAAGTGAGCCTAACTGCGATTTACATTCCCGGCTTTAATTTCACCACCGACACACGCACCAAGCAAATCGGGCAGGGCAGTATAAATTGGGGGCTGACTTCTAGCACTTATATGGGCTATTTACAGGCGGACGGCTCTATGCAACCGCCCGTAAATGACACTTTAGCGGCGGTGGCGAATTTCTTTGGTATCGGCGGATTAGATACGCTTAAAAATCCCATAATCGTTCAACACGCCATAAACAATCAACACGGCAATTTCGGCTATGATTCAAGTGGCGCGATTGTCGATGGCAACGCCGATACGACCGTATTTCCTATACCAAAGATTTTTTATAAAAGTGAGAGTTTTTTGAATTACGGTGGTGGCGGATTCAATGCTGGACTCGCATTTACCGCGCCTAGCGGGTTAGCGATGACTTGGAATGGCGAGGCTGGGGACTTTCTAAAAGATGTGATGATTGCCATACTTGAGCTTAGCCCCGCGATTTCCTATCAATTCCGTGAGATGATTTCTATCGGCTTTAGCCCACGAATCCTATATGGAATGGGGAATTTTAACAACACCGTTTATGTCCCGCTAGAGGGCGATGTGCTATTAAAATTGCAGGATTTTGAGTCAATCCCCGATGCGCTAATCCCGCCTGTGATGAAAGAGCTAATCGATAATATCAACAATGCGCAAAATATGGCTGGATTCGCGGGATTTTTCGTAGGTGGCGGAGCGCATTGGAATAATACTATGCGCTCGGCGAATCCCACGCTTTTAAACCCCGATAGGTGGTTTGGTCTGTGGGAAGTTAGCTATCTTGGCGATTATAGAAATATCTCTGAGTATAATAAAAAAGTGGCTCAAGCAAATGCCGTGATGAAGGCAAATTGGAATCATTATAAAAATGAGTGGGCGAATGGGAATTTGGAGTGGCGATACAATGATAAAACTTGCGTTAGTCAAGATGCGATTTGTTTGCCGACAGGATTCAACCCCGTGCCAAATCAAACATACCAAACAACTTTGCCCGATGGCAAGGTGGCGACAGGCTATAAATTTGTCAATGGCGTAAATTACTGCATTCAAAATGGCTATACAAATTCGTGGTTTTTTGGTTGCCAAAATATGGACTTTAGCGAGATTAACTCCATTAAGGCGAAGTTTGGGCTTAGTAGCTTGTATGTGAATTGCTACACGGGGACGATTTATAACTATGACGGCAAACCGCAAACAGAAAATCCCGGACCTTGCAACTATCCAGCACCCACAGAGACAGACGCAGACGGCGCACCGCGCGGATATAATTATCTCTGGGGCGCGAAAGAAGTCGCAAACGCCTTTGGTATGGGCAATTTGGATATAAAAACGATTTTGCAAGGCTCTACCAAAGTCGAGCAACGAAGCAACGGCGCGGACTTGGCATTTGGCTATCGCGCTGGAATCACATATCGCCCCATAAGCACCAAAAACTACTCGCTAACGGCAAGTGTGGTGTTTGATTCGCCTGTGAAGTTCAAATTTAAGGGCAAATTAGACGCGGACACCTACATAGGCAATCCTATCGGCGATGTCAATATGAAAGCGGATTTAGCCCTTGAAACGCAACTCCCTGCGCAGCTCAAAGTCGGCATCGCCCAGCGAATCTACAATCTAACAATGGAATTTGTTTATGAAAAAATTTGGTGGAGTGGCGGGAAAAAATTTGACTTTAGCTTTAGCAATCCCACATTTACGGCATTTGACCCCACTTCGCTTGTCGCACAGCTCATAAAGGCAGGGAAAATCGGCGGTATGATGGACTTAGCAAACTACGGCGCGGTGGCGATGGGCAATGGGTGGAAAGATACAAACGCCTATCGCGTGGGATTCACATACCGAATGGATAATGGATTTACGATGATGTGGAGCTTCGCCTATGATGAAAGCCCCGTGCCACAAGAGCAAATCGGCATACCCGATAGCACCGCATATATCGTAGGCGGTGGCATAAACTACCCCATAACGCAAAATCTAACACTAGGCGCAAGTGCGACAATGTATCTAAAAGACGGCAGCAAAAGCATTTATCAATCAGGCGACTTGGGGAGGTTGATACTAGCTAACATATCAATGGGGTATTCGTTTTAAGCGCGTTTGTCTTTTGGGCTAAAATCGGGGATTGCTTCAACTCGCTTCCTCGATGGACTTTATGTCCTATCTTCGTTGCTCGTTTCGCAAAACCCCGATTTTATCTCCAAAATACTTCCGCGCTTGATTCACTTGAAACTTATAATTCCGCCATTACTTCGATTGCGATTACGCTAACGCGAATCGATTGCAAATCAAGCGCAAAATTGCAATATTTCGTCATTGTGAGACTTGCCTTTGGCAAGGCGAAGCAATCTCACCTTTTCGTCATACTGAGCGTAGCATTTATGTGTAGCGAAGTATCCAAATCTAGCGAATTTAAATTATAGGCGAACAATGACCCAAAAGCGAATCAAAACAGCCTCACTTGGTTGATTATGGTTTTAAGGTTAGGAGGGATTCTAGCACGATTCACGCAACCCTACACCCCAAAGATTTTCCCAAATGAGTTGAAAAATAGCTCTTTTGCTTCGCTTTGCGTGATTGCAATGGTGTCAATGTTTAGATTCGCGCCTTTGTTTGCCACGCTACCGATGACGCTATAGCTGACATTAAATCGCTTTGATAGCGCGTCTAACGCGTCTATATCGCCCTGCGCGACTTCTATAATGGCGTTGCTTTGGGATTCGCTAAAGATTATGTCCTTATTTGCACCCAAATCGCCCAAATCCACTTCGATTCCATATCCGCCCCAAAGTGCCATTTTTGCCACAGCTACGGCAATTCCGCCCTCTTTTAACGCTTTGGCGGATTTGATGAATTTCGCTCCGCTTTGAAGCAAATTCCACAATGCTAATTCCTTGTAGAGATTGATTTGCGGGGGGATTCCAGCGATTTGGTTATGCGCGATTTTTAGCCACAAGCTACCGCCAAAGCTCTCACTCAAATCGCCGAGCAACACAAGCAAATTGCCCTTATTTTTTAGTGCGGAGTCCAAAATATGCGGATTTTTACCCGAATCTAGCACCGAATCCACCGCACTTTTTGCCGAATCTAAAGCCAAATCCGCCCCATTTCTAGCCGAATCCACGCCCTTAATCAGCCCCACCATTCCAATGCTAGGCGTAGGATAAATATCCACGCCATTTGTTTGATTGTAAAGCGATACATTCCCACTCACCACAGGCGTTTTTAGCACTTCACAGGCTTCCTTAATCCCATCGCACACTTCGCCAAACTGCCACATAACGCTAGGATTTTCAGGGCTACCGAAATTTAGGCAATCCGTAATCGCTAGGGGCTTCGCACCACGCGTAGAGCAGTTGCGCCCTGCGGTGGCTACGGCGATTTTCGCGCCCTCTTTTGGGCTTAGATAGCAAAAGCGCGGATTGCAATACACACTGAGCGCCAAAAAGTTCCCATTTTCGCGGACGCGAATCACGCTTCCATCGCCACTACCGCTACCTACGATAGTATTGCATAAAATCGTATTGTCATATTGCGTGTAAATATAGCTCTTATCGGCGATTTCAGGGTGGCTTAGCATCGCCCTAAATAGCTCATTTTGGCTTTGTGTGCTTTTGTGAATCGCAATGCTTTGCACTTCCTCCAAATACTCTGGCTTATGCACTTCGCGCTTTAAAATAGGCGCATTGTGGCTAATTGGCGCAATAGGGATATTTCCCACCATTTCGCCACCCCAATACAGCTCCATAACGCCACTATCGGTTACTTCGCCGATGATTGCGGCATTCACTTCCCATTTTGCAAAAATGTCGATAATCTCGCCTTCTTTGCCCTTTTTGGCGCAAAGTAGCATTCGCTCTTGGGATTCGCTAAGCATTAGCTCATAGGGCGTCATCGCGGATTCGCGCATAGGTACTTTGTCTAAATATAGCTTCATTCCGCTACTATTTGCCGAATCACTCGCGCGGGACGCCATTTCAAAGCTAGAGCTAGTAAGCCCAGCTGCGCCCATATCTTGAATCCCCACAATCAAATCGCGCTCAAAAACCTCCAAACACGCCTCCAAAAGTAGCTTTTCGCTAAATGGGTCGCCCACCTGCACCGTAGGACGCAAGGATTTGGAGTCTTCGCTAAAGCTATCACTACTCATCACAGCCCCGCCAAGCCCGTCTCGCCCCGTTTTGCTACCCACATAAATGATAGAGTTGCCCACGCCACTCGCTCTGCCGTAAAATATGCTATCTTTTTTAGCGATGCCAAGATTCAGCGCATTTACCAAAATATTGCCGTTGTAGCAGGATTCAAAGCTCGTTTCGCCCCCGATTGTCGGCACTCCCATACAATTACCATAATCCCCAATTCCAGCTACCACGCGGGAGAGCAGATATTTATGCAGTTTGCCGACTTCATCATCACGCAAAATTTCCCCAAAGCGGATTGAATCCAAACTCGCCACAGGACGCGCCCCCATCGTAAAAATATCGCGCATAATGCCACCCACGCCCGTAGCCGCCCCCGCGTAAGGCTCGATAAAGCTAGGGTGATTGTGCGACTCCATTTTGAAAACCGCAGCATAATCCCCGCCAATGT
>JBNMJF010000126.1:0-5869 GCA_050873665.1 Helicobacteraceae bacterium | reverse complement strand
GTCATATCGCGCTCAAAGGCACTCACGCCCGTTTTGGCGCGTTTGGCATCAACAGAGACGGTAAAAGCTGTCTCGTGATTGGAGCTGTTTTTATCCACCATTAGCGGAAAGTCTAGCTTTTTAGCAAGTTTATCCGTCAAACTCACACACAAAACGCCCCGCGCTTCGGTAACTAAAAAATTCACTTTATCAGGGCTTGAAAACTCTCCCGCATAGACTATGTCGCCCTCATTTTCTCTGCCCTCATCGTCCATTATGATTATCATTTCGCCGTTTTTTATTGCGTTGATTGCGTCCTCTACGCGCTTTAATTGCATTGTGATTCCTTATAAATTTCATTAAATATTTTTTAAAAAATTGCGATTATAGCAAATTCGACTTAAAAACGCTTGACAAAAAAGCGCAAATTTAAATATAATTCGCCTTTTTAAAATTGATGGGGTATAGCCAAGCGGTAAGGCAGCTGGTTTTGGTCCAGCCATTCAGAGGTTCGAATCCTTTTACCCCAGCCACTTTTAAAAATCAAGGTTTAAATTTTATCGCGGGATAGAGCAGTCCGGTAGCTCGTTGGGCTCATAACCCAAAGGTCGGTGGTTCAAATCCGCCTCCCGCAACCAAACACACACACCTAGAATTCCTTAGAATTCTTATAAAACCTCCATTAAATAAAATTTGCAAATGCAAGTTTATGATAAATCATACATTTTAATCTCACGCAAAAATCTTGTGTGAGAGGTTTTGGGCGAATCTACATAGATTTATTTTTGATTCACCGATTCGCACACTCAAAAGCAAAATTTTTTGCTAGAATGTCGCTTCATATTTTATTTTTTAAGGAGCATATTATGAGTGAATTAACTTACACAGAGAAAAAGATACAGCGCAAAGTAAAGTGGCTACCGCCATTTTTGCGCCCCTTTGCAACAAAAATGTTTGTGGAGCATTATAAAAACTATAAGCACGATATTTGGAATGAGAAAAATACCGATGAGGTAAAAATCCCTTATCCACCGCTACTTGTAATCGATGCACAGGATAGTAAAGAAAACGAGCAAAAAAGACAAATCGCAAAAGATATACTTTATACGCAATATAACGCTGAGTATGACAAAATTTTGCACGATTATTTTATCCACAACAAAAGCAATGCGATTCATAAATGGTATATGTATTTTGACGCGTATGAAAGGCATTTTTCAAGGTTTCGTGGCAAAGATGTCAATATACTTGAAATCGGCGTTCAAAATGGTGGTTCGGCGAGAATGTGGAAACATTATTTCACACACGGCTATCCTAATGCAAAGGTTAATATCTACGGCGTGGATATTGACCCAAGATGCAAGGATTTTGAGGAGGACGGGATACAGATTTTTATAGGTTCGCAAGAGGATAAAAAATTTTGGAGAGATTTAAAGAGGAAAATCCCCAAAGTAGATATTTTGATAGATGACGGCGGACACACAATGAAACAACAAATCGTAACTTTTGAGGAAATGTATGATTTTGTAAAAGATGACGGCGTGTATTTGTGCGAGGATTTGCATACTTCATATTGGAAAAGCTACGGCGGATATAATGCCATTCCTACAAATGGGGGGGGGGGGGGAATCGCCACAATCCCTCTTTTATCGACTATTCTAAAAGCCTCATAGATTCACTAAACGCCTATCACGCCACAAAATACGATTGCTTAGAAGTAAGCGACTTTACAAACTCTACACATTCAATAACTTATTATGATAGTATGATTTTCATAGAAAAGCGAAAAAGAGACCGCAGGGTTGTGGGTTGCGCGATTATCGGCGATGATAAAATCGCGCTGTTTTATTAAGCCGATTCATTAAAATTAGGCGCGATTCGCCAAATCTTTGGCAATTTATTGGGTTGCCAAAGATTTTATTTAACCATCGAACTTCTTAAAATAACAAGCAATGAAAAAGTTAGCGTTAATAAGCCAAAAATCATTAAAAACATACTCATTCCATTTCCTCCAATTCATCTAATCTCTTATCAAATGCTCTATTTGCAAAGAAAACTATAAGTCCTAACAATACGAAACCAGCAAAAATCGCAATACCTAGTTTGCGACTAATGTTATCAAAATTCACTGCCACATAGCCAATCATACCAAAGATTCCAACCAAACAAGTGAAAATCAAAGTTTTTAAATAATCTAATCTTATTTTTAGTCGCTCTTTTTTACTCATTTTTATCCTATGTAACGCATTTTTCACAAAATAATAGCGCAAAATGCCTAATTTGTCAAAAATATTTTAGATTTTGTTTAGTCGCTATTTTAGTTTTATTTTGCTATGATTTTGGCTTTGAAAATTAAAAATTTTAGGATAGTTTGTGGAAGCGAAATTCATCACACTCGCCATTGAAACCTACAAAATCACGCTTTTAGTCTCGCTCCCATTGCTTCTCACAGGGCTAATCGTGGGGCTACTAATAAGCATTTTTCAAGCCACCACGCAGATAAATGACGCTACGCTGACTTTTATTCCAAAGATTTTGGCGATTATTGCGGTGCTGATTTTGACTATGCCGTGGATGCTAAATATGATTATCGATTATACAAGAATTTTGTTTAATATGATTCCAAATTTTCCTTTTTAGCGGTGTGAGTCCATAGCTTTGGTGTTATAAAAATGCAAGAAAAAATCATTGACTTTGCCAAATATTCTAGCATAAAAATCGGTGGGCGAATCCTTGTGCAAATCGCGCAAAATATAGATGAAATATTGGCGTTGCAAAAGACGCATTTTATCATCGGTGGCGCAAATAATCTGCTTTTAAGTCCCAAAAATCACGCACTTTTTATGTTAGGCAAAGAGTTTGATTATATCCGCGATTTGGGGGATTTGGTGGAAGTGGGGGCGAGTTGCAACGCAAGAAAGGCGTTTTTGCACTTTAAGGCGCAAAATTTGGGTGGGTTAGAATTTTTAGGCACGATACCGGGCAAAATCGGTGGCATCATCAAAATGAATGCGGGAATGAAAAGCTATGAAGTTGCGCGAATCGTGCATAGCGTGTGCGAAAATGGCGAGTGGCGGACAAATATCGCCTTTGGCTATCGCACAAGCGGGATTTGTGGCGCAATTAGCGCGGTGCGATTTAAGAAAATCGTAGGCTTTGATAGCGTGGTGGAGGCGCAGTGCAAAACTATGCGAAGCAATCAGCCAAAAAATCCAAGCGCGGGGAGCTTTTTTAAAAATCCACTTGAGATTCCGCGCGGATTTGAAGTGCATTTAAGCGCGGGGAAACTGCTTGATTTGGCTGGATTCAAAGGTAAGCGAATCGGTAATGTTGCATTTAGTGAGATTCACGCGAATTTTTTAATAAACTGCGGTGGCGGGAGCTTTGAAGACGCAATTACGCTTACGAATCTTGCGCGAGATGCGGTTTGCGAAAAGTTTGGCATAACTCTACAAAGCGAAGTAGTTGTATTATAAAGCGCGTTTGTCTTTTTGCGATAAATCGGGGAGACTTGCCACTCGCTTCGTCAATAGACTTCAAGTCTTATTTCCTCGCTCGTGGCTACGCAACCCCGATTTCTCATCAAAAATACTTCCGCGCTGGATTCGCCAAAAAAATACGAATTATATATTAAAACAAAAAGCGTTTTTTAAAAATGCCACCTATATCCTAGCAAAAATTTAAACATTCCGCCTAGCGTGGCTTTTTTGATTTGATTTGGCAGTGAGTGCGTGAGATTGCCCAGCCCTCCGCCGATTTCAAAAAATAGCGAATGCCCACTTAGCGTGATAAATTCGTGTCCCAAACCGCCTTGTATCTCATAATAGTATGGCGAATCGCCCATAGCCGAGCCGTTTGTAGAGATTAGCCCAAATGCCCCGCTCACATAAAGATACGGGCGAAAATATGTAAAGCCGATATGCGAAAACACAGAGCTACCCATAAGTAGCCCAGCCATAATCTTTTCGTGGAAAATCAGCCCAAAACTATCATATTTATTTTGTTGCAATTTTAAGCCTTTCATCTCCATTGAGATGATATTGCGGAGCTGCCACGAAGCCGTGCTATACATAGAAAAGCCAAACTCCAAGCCCCCGCCAAATGTCGAGCCTAAGTCCGCATACGCGCCAAAAGAAAGATTGCTATTTTCGCTGAAATTTTCCGCGCTTAGATTCGCGCTCACACCGCCTAAAAGTAGCACCAAAATCAAGCATTTTTTAATCATAAAATCCCCTTAATCAAAGCTAAAATAATTCGGCAATTTTATCAAAAACTTGTAAGATTTTTGCAAATGTGGGTTTGGATTCGTGGATTGCTTCGATTCGGGCAAATTATGCCTATTTTGCTTTTTTAACGCAAACTTAAAGCGAATTGTGCTATTATGGCGACTTTTATTTTACTTTAAGGACAGATTATGAAAGAGTGGTCTCCAAAAAGCTGGAGAAATTTTCCTATCAAACAACAGCCGACTTATGAAAATAAAGCCTTACTAAAGCGCGTGGAGGGCGAGTTGAAAAGCTATCCGCCGTTAGTTTTTGCAGGGGAGGCGAGACGGCTTAAAAAACGCCTAGCAGACGCCGCAGAGGGCAGGGCGTTTTTATTGCAAGGGGGTGATTGCGCCGAATCTTTTAATCAATTCAATGCCGTAAATATCCGCGATATGTTTAAGGTTATAATGCAAATGAGTGCGATTTTGACATTTGCGGGGGGAATGCCTATCGTAAAAGTGGGGCGTTTGGCAGGGCAGTTTGCCAAGCCACGAAGCAATGATAGTGAGATTGTAAATGGCGTGGAATTGCCCATTTATCGGGGCGATATTATAAATAGCACGGATTGTAGCGCGGAGGCAAGGACACCAAATCCAAAGCGAATGCTACAAGCCTATAATCAATCCGCCGCGACTTTGAATCTCTTACGCGCCTTTGCGCAGGGCGGATTCGCGGATTTGAATGAAGTGCATAAGTGGAATATGAAGTTTGTGAAAAACAACGCATTTGGCAAAAAATACGAGGTTTTGGCAGAGCGAATCACGGAGGCACTAAACTTTATGCGCTCGTGCGGAATCGATGCGCAAAACACGCAACAGCTAAAAGAAACGGAATTTTACACAAGCCACGAGGCGTTGCTGCTAAACTACGAGGAACAGCTCTGTCGCAAAGATTCGCTAACCTCGCAGTGGTATGACTGCTCGGCGCATATGCTTTGGATTGGAGAGCGCACGAGGGGATTAGATGAAGCGCATATCGAGTTTTTGCGTGGTGTGGAAAATCCGCTTGGCGTGAAAATCGGCGCAGGTGCGACAAAAGATGAGATTATGGGGATTTGCGATGCGCTAAATCCGCAAAATGAGGCGGGACGGCTAAATCTAATCGTGCGAATGGGCGCGGATAAAATTAAGGCGAAGTTGCCGAAACTGCTTAGTGAGATTTTGCCTGAGGGGCGCAAGATTTTGTGGAGTATCGACCCGATGCACGGCAACACGATTAAGGCGAGTAATGGCTACAAAACCCGCGCGTTTGATAAAATCCTAGATGAGGTGAAAAGTTTTTTTGAGATTCACAAGGCGCATAATAGCTACGCTGGGGGCATTCACTTGGAGATGACAGGGCAAGATGTAACGGAATGTATCGGTGGTGGGGCGCAAATCACTGAAAGTGCGTTAGTGCATAATTACAGCACACAATGCGACCCACGCTTAAATGCCACACAGGCGATAGAATTGGCGTTTTTATTAGCGGAAGTGCTGAAAAGGCGCGTGAAATAGGGGCAATTTGTTCTTGGGTATGCAATTTCGCACTTGTAAGAATTTTTGGGATTTCGCAGACTCCAAGTCTAGTCTCAATCCCAAAAATTCTTACAAATACAAAAGCCACACCGCCATTACTTCGAT
>JBNMJF010000125.1:0-5906 GCA_050873665.1 Helicobacteraceae bacterium | reverse complement strand
CCTTTGCGAATGTCGATATGCGTGGGGCAAACGCGCACACATTTATCACACGCCACGCATTCGCCCGTGATTTGCGCCTTTGGCAATAAATGCCCTTTTTCATCATACACCGCCGAGCCACGCGCAGTATTGTAAATGACGGTTTTTGTGTCATTGTCATAAAGCACGGATTGCACCCGACAATATGGGCACATATAAATGCAGAAATTCTCCCCCACAAGCGCGATTTCAAATGTCAAAAATGCCGTGATGATTGCCAAAAATGCGAGTAGCACCAAATGATTGCCAATATCGCCCAAATAGCTAAAAAAATCGCTCGGTGGCACAAAATACCACAAAAAGTTTGACGCCGCCACAAGGGACAAACAAAGCCAAATCAAAAGCGCGAGAGCTTTTTTTGCTTTTGCAGAACCACTTGATAAGTCAATGATTTGCTGTTTATTTTCCGTGCTACGGGGCAATTTTAGCAATTTTGTCTCAATAAAATCCCTATAAATCCCGCGAAAAATCGTATGCGGACACGCCCAGCCACACCACACACGCCCTGAAAGCGTTGTGAGAAAAAAGATTCCCACAAAGAGCGTGATTAGCAAAAATGGCATAATATAAAGCTCCTGCATATCAAAAACCACGCCAAGCAAGTGAAGTTGCAATTTATCAAAAGATAGCAAAAAGATTTGATTGCCATTGATTTTAATAAAAGGCAACACAAAAATGATAATAGTAGTGATAAAATACATAATGTATCTTTTCTTTTTAAAATGCCCCATATCTCACCTCGAATCTTTAAAAATAAATTTGCGATTTTCCTATAAAAAACTTTAAGAATTGATAAATTTCGCAATAAAATCTAATATTTCGTTTCCTTGCGTTTGAAAAATAAAATTGCGCTCCAAATCGCGCAAAAACGGATAGCTGATTTGCAAAAACTGCGATTCATCAAAGACATTTACAATGCTAATAAAGTCAATATCTCTACGCTCTAACGCCTCTCTATGCGACAAAATCGCATCAATGCAACCTAGCTTATCGTTTGAAATAAGCGCACAAAGGCATTTGTGGGGGTTAGATTCGTGCAATTTTTGCGATTTAGATTCGCCTTTAGATTCAATAGATTCGAGCGATTCGCCCGATTTACCCGATTCGCACCCCAAATCTTTGATTAAATCAATAAAAAAATAATCCTTTTTGATGGGCACAAAAAGCCCACCCGCGCCCTCAACCAACAAAATATCGCATTGTTTTTCTAGCGCAAAAATCTTGCGCTTTAAAAAATCTAAATCGATTTCTCCTTGCGAATCTGCCACAAACGGCGCAGACGGAAGTGCAAATGTATAAAAGCAAATGTCTTTAATGTCTTTTTTGGTGCTTTGATTTTGCGCGTGAAGTAGCGCATCTTGTGGCAAATCATTTGCCCCTACCCCCGTTTCTATGGGCTTTATGGAAATAATATTATATCCCCGCCCCATTAGCAACGCATTTAATCGCATATTGATATAAGTTTTGCCTATATTAGTCCCCGTCCCGCTTATAAATATAATCATATTTTGTCCTTAATTTTTGCATTGGATTTTACCTAAATATTGTTGTATTTTTGTGGGCGTGGAGTGGGAAAAATGTGCGTTTGGCGAATCGCCGATTCGCCAAATATAGATTCGCACTAAAACTTATACGCGTAGCCTAGCATAAATACGCTAGTTGCGACAGAGTAGAATTTGTTTGTATTTACTCGTTCGCTATAAGTGCGGTATTTGTAGGTTGCTGATACTTGATGATTGATAGCGTAGTAGTAATGCAAACCAATACTAAGAGTAAAGGCAAAATCTGAATGTGAGCCTAAATCATAGGTTACGCCGTTTGTCTTTGCCTTGCCAAAAAATGTGCTACCCTCAAATCCCAAAGGTGCAAAGTGTAGTCCTGCCGTATGCTCCATATAATCCAAAAAGTCCCACACGATTTGCGCCTCTGCGCCGTATTGAATCGCATTTGAAGTTAGCGAAATATTTCGTTTTTTGATTGTTGTGTTGTAGTTTGTGTAGCCGATATGTCCGCGCACACGAATACCAAATGCGTAATGTGGTCTATCGTAGAAATACCATTGATAACCGCCAAAAATATTTAACGGCACGACTGCATAGCCTAAATTACTCCCCGCAGTAACGCCATTATTGTCATTAGCATACGCAATTCTAGCCGATGCGCCTCCGACTCCAAATTCGCCACCGATGAATCCACCTGTCTTTGGCTCTTTTATACCAAAGGTGTATTGTTGGCTAGGGGCGGATTTATTTTGTGATTCCCCCCCCCCCCCTATTTGAAGCTGCAAATAGGGCATTTGCCGAACCTAGTGATAGTAACGCCGCCAAAAAAATATGAGAAACTTTCATATCCAATCCTTTCAAAAATAAAATTTTGCGAAAAACGCAGGGGAATTATAGCAAGAATCTTGCATAAATAAAACAAAAAATGCAAACAAATTGTATTTATGTGTATAAAAGTAGCGTAGGCTATTTTGGATTCGCGCTTAAATTCGTTGCAATCGTTTTATGGTGCGCTTTAGGGCGTTTATAAATCGCTCAATATCATTGCCATTGTGGCTGTAATGCAAAGATACGCGTAGCCAAGCGGGTTTTTGCGCTTTGCCTGAATCTAAAAGCGCAATGTCTTTTATCTCTTCACACTTTGTCAAATAATGCCCATAAACCCCCGCGCAACTGCACCCAGCGCGTGTTTCTATACCGTAGTTATATGATAATTCCCACGCCAAATCATAGGGCGAGACGCCTTCAATATTAAAGCTAATGATTGGCAAATACGAAGCGTCTAAATCCACGCCATATAGGGTAATTCCAGCGATTTGCTTTAGCTCACTTAGCAAAATATCATACAAGACTTTTTCGCGCTTTGCGATAAAATCTAAGCCGATTTCGTTGCGATATTGATACGCCAAAACCGCGCGTAAAAGGGGCAAAATGGGCGGTGTGCCTGAATCCTCGCGACTTTCAATATCATCAATGTAATAATGCGAATTTGCGCTTACATATTTCACACTGCCACCACCGCTAAATGTCGGTGGGAGCGCAGATTCAAAGCTATTTTTGCGAATTAGCAAAATCCCACACGAGCCAATTCCGCCAATTAGCTTGTGTGGCGATAGAAACGCGCTGTCAAAAAGCGATGAATCCACATTGCTATGCGGAGAAATCGCCGCCAAATCAAAGGCAATGTCGATATTTTTTGCGCGTAAAATCTGTGAGATTCGCTCGTAAGGCGCGATGATTCCGCTGACATTTGAAGCGATATTTATGGAGGCAAAGTCGATTTTAGGCGAATCTATGCGTGAATCGCGTGATTTTTGGCTCGAATCTTTTGGCGATTAACTCGAATCCGAAAGCGATTTAAGCGAATCCACCGACATTAAGCCATTTTCTAGCGGGATTCGCACGATTTCACAAAACGCCTCACGCAAAGAAATATCATTTGAATGATGCTCATATCCGCCGATTAAGACGCGCTTTTTTGCCACGCCCTTTAGCAAATCACCCAAATTTGCCCTTAATTTCGGCGGAATATAAAGCCCCTTAATCTCTTGGTATTTTTTCATCGCGCCACTTGCGCCATATCCGCTAGGAATCACAAAAAAATCCTCACTTAACCTAAGCAACTCTTTTAAGCGCACTTTTGCGTCCTTATAAACTTCGCCTATAAAGTTCGCATTGCGCGAATTTGCCGAGTGCGTGTTTGCGTATCGCCCTAAAATGCTTTGGATTCGCCGTGCGATGACGCGCGATTCTAAGCCACTTGCGCTAAAATCAAAATACAAACTATCGCGTTCTAAAATAATATCATTGCGAATCCACTCTAACTCATCATTTTCCACAAGCGGGGCAAAAAAGTCCATTTTCTTTCCTTAAATCTCAAAAAATCATCGCGCATTTTTAAGTGCGAATCAACAAAAAATTCGGTAATATTTTAACAAAATTTGTTAGGGAAGTTTATGAAACACTACATTAGCTTTATAAAATCTAAAAATTTGGCTACAAATCGGCTCTTTCAAAGCCTAAACTGCTCTATTTTTGAAGGGCGAATCCTGCAATATATGTCAAAAATGCTTTTAGAAAATCAAAATAATTTTTTGGTGGCAAGTATCATTGAGAGCGTTTTTGGCAAAAAGGGCTTAGAGGCGACAAGCTACATTCATCACATAAAATCTTTGTTAAATTTGGAGTTTATCTATCTTACAAATGACGCGTTAAATAGCGAAATAATGCTACTTGAATTGCTAAATAGCTATGTGGCTTTGACACCGAGCTTCCTAAAAATCCTAGAGAATGGCAAAAGCGACTTTTCTATGCCACAAATTAGCGCGTATAGCGATGATTTGAGCTATCTAAAAGAAGAATTTGCCAAAATCGATATTCTAAAAAAACTAGCATTTTTACGGCGCGTGAAAAAGGAAAATTTAAGCGTTTATAGCGAGACAAAAAAGAATTTAGATTCGATGAATGAGTGCATAAATAGGCGACTTAAGATGACGAATCAAAAGTTAGGCGTGATAAATTTCCTAAAAACAAATGGGCTAAATGATGATGAAAAAATCGTATTTTTGGCACTTTTAAAAGAGGAATATTACGCGGAAAATGAGCGAATGCGCGAGATGAACGCGCTTTTGGAGCTAATTAGCGAAGATGAGTTTAGCAAAATTAGCAATAAATATATTTTTGATGATAAAAGTGCGCTAATACAAAATGGGCTAATCGACTATGATGAGGACTTTTTGAACTCTTTTGGTGGCGTGGGAAAAAGCTTTTTTATCCCCTCCCCTGTGCTATCCCAAATCATTCACCCTAAAAAATCCGCCAAAATGCCAATAGATTCGCTGCTAAAAAACCAAGAAATTTTTGAGCTAGTGGATAAAAAAATCGACTTAAAAAATATCATTTTGCCCACCCAAACGCAAGAGCGGTTGAATCTGCTCATTCAACAGCTAGATTCCAAAGTCATAAATTTGCTTAAACAATGGGGCATAAAGGATAATAGGCGCGGGATTGACGCAAAAATTATATTTTATGGGCATTCTGGCACGGGCAAAACTATCACCGCTTATGCGCTTGGCAATGCGCTGAAAAAGCCTATCCTAAGCCTTGATTGCTCTAAAATTTTGTCAATGTATGTGGGCGAGAGCGAAAAAAATGTGCGGAAAATTTTTGATACTTTTAATAATATCACGAGGGATTTGAATAAAGATGCGATTTTGTTGCTTGATGAAGCCGACCAATTTTTGGGGCAACGAAGTACGATGGGCAGTAGCGTGGATAAAATGTATAATCAAATGCAAAATATTTTCTTAGAGCAGATTGAGAAATTTGATGGGATTTTGATAGCGACTACAAATTTGATTGACAACATTGACGCGGCGTTTTCTAGGCGATTTAACTACAAAATCGAGTTTCTAAAGCCAGATTTCGCCCAAAGAGTGCGCATTTGGAATAAACTATTGCCACGCAAATCTAGCTCTATTTCATCGCGTAAAAATGCTAGTGTGGCGATTTATGAGGGCGGATTTGATATAAAAAAATTGGCGAAATACGCGCTCACAGGCGGACAAATCAAAATCGTAATCAAAAACACCGCCTACAAAGTCGCCACCAAACCAAAGCCCATTTTTTGCGAAAGCGATTTCACAAACGAAATCAAAAAAGAGCTTGAATCTAGCTTTGAAAACGACAAATCAATGGGATTTTTGAAGTAGGGTTGTGCTTTGGGGCTTTGCGCGAATCTGCGATTCGCCCTCGCAATGACGAAATATTGTAATTTTGCGTTTGATTTGTAGCCGATTCGTGTTAGTGTAATCGCAATCGAAGTAATGGCGGTGTGGCTTTTGTATTTGTAGAAAATTTTGGGAT
>JBNMJF010000124.1:0-5920 GCA_050873665.1 Helicobacteraceae bacterium | reverse complement strand
CGATATAAGTGCGGTGGGCAAAATTAGGGTCAGTCATAATCGTAGCGGGATTGGAGTTGATTAACACCACGCGGTAGCCCAAGTTTTTGAGCGTCTTTGCAGCTTGCGTGCCAGAGTAGTCAAACTCACACGCCTGCCCGATGACAATGGGTCCAGAGCCAATAAGTAAGATATTTTTAATGTCGGTGCGTTGTGGCATATTTCCTCGATAGTTTAAAAAATTTGTGGATTTTACACAATAAGGACTTAAAAGTAAATTTGTGGATTTTTGTTTTATGGCTATTTTTACAAAATCACAAATTTTAGTGGCAAAATCCAAAAGATTCGCTACAATACAAACTTTAAAATTTTAAATCAAAGGATAGACAATGGAATTTTTCAAAGGCGTAATTAGTAATTGCAAGAAAGAGGTTTTGACGCATACAAGCGGAGAGATTGATATTAAAGAAACTAAAATCGAATCTAAGAGAAACTTGTGGCCATTTTGGGATGTGCGTGTCGAAGGGGGGGGGGCGGAGGTAGTGGTAGCATAACCACTACACACGAACACTACACGGATTTTGAGATAGATGGCGTAGCATTTCGGTGCTATGGGGACTTGGTTTTTAAAGATGGCGACAAAGTTAGACTATATGGGGTTAAAACAGACAAAGGCTACTATTATGTAGCATTGATACAAAATTTCACACGCGATTTTTATGTAGGTGAGAAACCTGCTAATCCTGCTTACACTACAAACAAAAAAAGCAAAATGGATTTTTGGGACAATGCAATTATGGGTGCCGTGTGTGGTGTTATGGGTGGTCCCTTTATTGGGATTCCCGTAGCTGTTATTGCTTGGTGGTTTTATAACGCACAATTTTGGAAAACATTTATAATCACTTGGCTAATTACCGTGATTGTTTGCCTTGCTTTTTTTGTTGCTGAGTATATTATTCCACAAAGCGAATCGGCAAAGCAACGAGAAAAACAACAAGAAGAAGAACGAGAAAAACAAAAAGAGGAGGAATTAAATAGGCGCAAAGAAGCGTGGGCAATGTATCAAAAAGTCATAAATGACGATGATGAGTAGATTTTAGCTTTATGCGATTCGCCTAAATCGCTTTTGTAGCATTGCGATTCGTGGTAAAAATTGCCACGAATCTACTTATCCCCGTTTGGCGAATCTATACACACGCTCGGCGTTTATGACTTTGCCACCGCTTGAGATTCCAGCAAATCTGCCACTCTCATCAAAATACGGAAATCCTTGCTCGAGCCTTAGCGTCCTACTCGCATTTTTTAGCAGAAATGGACTGCTTTGCGCAATCTTTCGCGCTTTGATTTGCCCTACGATTTGGGCATCAATCAGCTCTTTATGATACAGCTTTGGCGATGAATAATTACACAAATCGTCCGTGTAGTGTGTGATTTTTAGCAGTGCCAAATTCTCATCGCTATGCACTAACTCCGCTTTTGCCACGCACACGAGCAAATCGCCGTCCTTTAGCTTTAGCCGTATGTCCTTTGGATAGCCGAGCGTTGCGTCAAGTGCGCCTGTAACGACACGATTCGCACTCACAAACACGCCAAACGCCCCATCATACGCACCCGAATCAAAGTCCATATCGATTTTTACCGCGCCGTTGATAAAATCATCTTTGCTAATCGCCATATAATCCTTTTCTCCTTGCGCGAACAAGGGCGATGCGAGTGGCACAAAAAATCACCGCCAATAAAGCCCCCAAAAGCGCAAGTAAAAAAAGAAAAAATTTTCCTCTCAGCTTCCCTGCCATAAATTTTCCTTTAAGATTTCTTTAAAAATTGCAAACTTTTAAGCAAATATCGGTAAAATTGCGCTTTTAAAAATCTAAAAATGTGGAGAAAAGTATGGAAAATTTGAAAGTTTATGAGATTGATGAGAAATTTTTGGCGAAAAATACAAAGGCGACTATCCGCACAAGCAAGGGCGATATAACGCTCACGCTCTTTTACAAAGACGCGCCACAGGCGGCAACGAACTTCATCACACTTGCAAATAGCGGATTTTACAATGGGCTAAAGTTTCATCGCGTGATTGCGGGATTTATGGCGCAAGGTGGCTGTCCGCACAGCAAAGATAATCCGCGCTTGGCTGGGACAGGCGGTCCGGGCTATCGCATAAAATGCGAGGTGGCGGATAACAAAAATCGCCACAAACGAGGCGCGATAAGTATGGCTCACGCTGGGCGCGATACGGGCGGTAGTCAGTTTTTCATCTGCTTTGTGGATTGTCCGCATTTGGACGGCGAACACACGGTCTTTGGCAGTATCGAATCTAGCGATGAAAAAAGCCTCTCCGTGCTTGATTCAATCAAGCAAAATGATGAGATTAAAGAGATTGTGATTAAGGGTAAATAGATTTGTTTAAAATTATTGGATTGCTTCGGCGAATCTATGATTTGCCTCGCAATGACGACAAATGATGGATTCGTCATTACGAGATTTTGCGAAAGCAAAATCGTGGCAATCTATTATTGCGCCTTAAATCGCACTTTGTAGGGCAAAACGCTAATCATTTCGCCTTTTTTCACAAAATCTTTGTTTGTGATAATCGCCAATGTGTCGCTTTTAAGCAGTGGGGCGACTTGTGCGCCTTGATATTTGCCACTATTAAATGCGAAAAATTCCGCGCCTTTTGCGCCGTCTTTGATAGTCCCTAGCATAATATGCGCCGTGCCGTTTGTGGATTTGAAATCCGCACCATTGGCGACTTTGCGCGACTCTAGTAACGAATCAAAATCGCTAAACGCAATCCCGCTAAATTTCGCCACCAAAATCGGCAATGCAAAATAGCTCTGCAAAAACGCACCTATGGGATTTCCCGGTAGTGATAAAATAAAGCTATTTTGCAAAGTAGATAGCACCACAGGGCGTCCGGGCTTGATATTTATACCATCTGCCAAAATTTTCGCGTCCAAATCGCGCAAAATGCCGTGAATGTAGTCCTTTTCGCCCACGCTAACGCCGCCGCTTGTGTTGATAATATTATATTTTTTTGTGGCGTTTTTTAGCGCAGAGCGGAGCGTTTTGGGGCTGTCGCTTAGGATTCCGCCATATTTTATTTTGCAATTTAGATGCCCAAAATTCGCGCGGATAAAATGCGAATTTATATCATAAATTTGATTATTTTTTAGGGGCGAATCTAGTGGTGCGATTTCATTTCCGCTACCAAAGATGATGATTTTTACGCGCTTTTTTACTGCCACTTTGCTAATGCCCTGAGTTGCTAAAATCCCAATGGCACTCGAATCCAAAAGCGTCCCTTTTTTTAGCAAAATTTCGCCTTTTTTGAAATCCTCCCCGCTAAATTTTATGCACTGATTTTTTTTAGGCGATTCCTTTAAAACAACACTATTTCCGCGAATCTCAACTTTTTCTTTTTGAATCACAAAGTCGCAATTTTTTGGCACTTTCGCACCTGTCATAATGCTAAAAGTATCATTTTTTTGCAAAATATATTCACGCGAATCCCCCGCAAAAATGCTACCCTTAATATCATAGCTTTTATAAGGTGTCTCGCCACGCTCGAATCGCAGTGCGTAGCCGTCCATAGCGGAATTATCAAAGCGTGGGATTGGGATTTTGCAGACTATATTTTCGCTCAAAATTCGCCCTTTTGCCTTTAGGATTGAAATGCGTTTTTCGCCCACAAGTGCGCCATTAGCGATTTTTAGCGCACTTAAATTTGCCAAATATTTTTGTAAATCCACCATTTTAAAACTCCATTAGTCGAATCATTCGATAACTTTCAAACAATTTTTGTGCCAAAAGCTCCATATTATCGAGCGATTCAAAGCTTACCGCGCATAGCTCACGCGCTTGGAGTGGGCTAAAGCCCTGCGCTAAAAGCGTGTGCGATGGTTTTACAAAGCCTAAAGCGCAGTCTTGGGAAGGTTGCGCAAAAATATTTTCCAAATACAAATGCTCAATCAAATAGCGCGTGTTAATGTGGCGAAAACGCAGTGGCAAGGTGTGTGGCACAAAATCGCGCGAAAATAAATCGATATGCTTGTTAAAATGCGACTTTAGCACCTCAAAAAACTTAAGATTTAGATTTTTATCCACACGCTTAAATTGCAAACGGCGTTCATCGATTGCGCTTAAAAACGCCTCGCTCACGCCATTTCTATAAACGCTCGAAGTGTGAATCTTATCGCTTAAAATTAGCCCAAAACCGCTTGGCAATCCCAAAGGCGTGGCGTTTGCAAAAGCGATATGCGCCTTTTGGCACTCGATATTATAGACTTCCTCTAGCCCCAAAGCAAGGGCGTAGCTAATGTCAAGCGCAAGGGTTGCGTTGCGAATCTCAGGGATTTGATTAAGGCTAAAAATGTCCTCATTTATCAAAGGCGCAATCATCAAAATCTCATCTTTTTGCCTATCATCTGGCAGTAAAATGTCGCTCTCTAGCAACTTCGCGCTTGAATCTAGCTGGATTTGTTCCGTAAATGGGCGCACAATTTCCAAAGCACGGCGAATCTCATAGTGAATCGTAGGCAAAAAATAAATCTTTTTAAAGCCCAAAAACAGCTCTACAAAGCCACTTGCGCTAAAGTTAAATGGCAGGGCGAATTTTTTGCCAAAACGCTTTTTAAGCATTGCCCTTGCGTCCTCAATGCGACTTGTCGCCTCCTTATCGGCAATGGAATAAAATGCGTGATTTGGGATTATAAGCTGAGAAAGATTCGTATTTAGCGGGGGATTTTGCAAATAATCAAGGCGGATTTCATTTAAATCGCGCGTTTTGCGCGAATCTCGCTTATTTGCATTGCGCGAATCCTTTGCCTTGCGGGTAGTAATGCGAGAATTTTTATAGCCTTTTGTATTGTTCTCGTTAGTTATGTCGCGCTTTTTATGCGCTCTTTGCGTGGTGCGTGGCTTTTTACCCATAAGATTCCTTAGCTAAAAAAATTATGGGAAATTATATCGTAATTTACGCACAAACTACCACGCGCCAAAAATTACCGCGAATCCTATTATAATGCCATACTTTGCGGTAGCATAAAATTAGCCATAATCACTACAGCGCCCTTAAAAACGCCTCTAATGCCTCCATTTCCTCCTCGCTTAAGTTTAGCTTTTGCAGTAAATGCGAACTTTTGGGGAATGGCGGATTGTAGATTTTGCCATCTTTTGGCGTGGGATTCGCCATTCCTGCGTTATATCCGTGTATCACACCGCTTAAATGCGGAAATAATCCATTGTGCATATATGGCGCGGATTTGCTTACGCCACGCAAACTAGGCGTTTTAAACGCGCCGACATCGGCTGGATTTTTGGTTACTTCATATCGCCCCAAATCCTCGTATTTTTCGCGCCCATAGAAATGCAAACCCAAATTATGATATTTATTGTCGCTAAATTCCACGCCATTGTGGCAGTTTATGCACCGCGCCTTTGTGCGAAAAAGGTGCATTCCATAAATCTCTTTTTCATTCATCGCATTTTTGTTGCCACGCATAAATCTATCAAACTTCGTTGTCCGCATAGTCCCACGCTCATAAGTCGCTATTGCCGCGCCAATTAGCTCTTTGGTAATCTCACTTGTGCCAAATGCGCCTTTAAACGCCTCTTTATAACTTTGAATTTTATTTAGCTTTTTAGCAGCTTTAGTAGCATCATAAGCCATTTCTTTTGGGTCGGCAATAGGCATAATCGCCTGTGCTTCGAGATTTTCCGCGCGTCCGTCCCAAAATTTCTCTTTCCCAAAGGCACTCATCGTAATGCTAGGCGAATTGCGCCGTCCCTTTTGTCTATCGTGTCCGTAGCTCACACTGCGTCCATCACTAAAACCTAATTGTTCATCATGACAATTTGAACAAGCAATTTGATTTGATGCTGAAAGTTTGGGGTCGTTAAATAGCTTTTCTCCCAACTCTGCCTTTTCCTTGCTGTATGG
>JBNMJF010000123.1:0-5998 GCA_050873665.1 Helicobacteraceae bacterium | reverse complement strand
TGAATCTCTCGCAAAAGCCCACAAACTCCGCGCTTAAATGCTCTCTTATATGCTTTTTTAGCAAATTATCGATGATATGCAGATACGCCCCAAGCATCGCCTTTTCGCTTAGCAGATTCGCCACTTCTTTCATCTTACTTCCCGCGCCAAACTTTAGGCGCAAAATATTGCTATCTTTTTTGCCCAAAGTCTCCACCACACGGCGGATTAGTAGGTAGCATTCCTGCTCGAAAGCCTTTGCATAGCGCAAAATCACGCCACTAAAATCATATAGCTTATCGCCCTTGTTTGCGTGGAATTCTAACTCGGCAAAGATGAGATTTTCAAAGCTGTCGGGGTGCAGGGCGTAGAGATAGGATTCGCCAAAGGTGTAGTCCATCAAAATCTGCTTTTGCGCCAAAAAATCCGCGCTTTTAAAGAGCGTCAAAAAGTGCTTTGTATTGCCCTCAAAATAACAGATTTTTTCCTTTTGGGCGACTTGCAGGGGATATGAATACGAGTTACCATAAAGCGCGTAGGTGTGGTTTTCAAAGTGTGGCGTGGTGAGATTCGCCAAATATTTGTCGCGTATTATGGCGAAATTATCTCTCACAATCTCGCGCAAATCGCTGATGATGAAGTAGCACTCGACATTTAAATTTTTCTCTTTGTAATAACGCGGGATTATCCTATCCTGCGCTGTTTTGACAATATCCACAACCTTTGCGACATAAAGATTCGCATAATCTGTTAGAAAAAGTTGCAAGAAATTTGAATGATTGGATTCGTGGGAATTGTTTGAATCTTTTGGATTGTATGAATCGTTTGGATTGCCCGAATCTTTTGGACTACGCGAATCGCTTGAATCACCCGAATCGCTTGAATCGTTTAAGTCGCCAAAATCTTTTGAATTGCACGAATCGCCCGAATCGCGCAGTAGATTCGCCAAAGATTCAAGCGATTCGGCAGATTCGCGCAAATCATTCGCGCCAAATTTATCTTTTAATTTTGAGCGAATCTTGCCAAACGCCACCGCACCATTTGCCTTTAGCACCTCCAAATGCGCCTCGATGACATTTGCCTGATAGTAGGGATTGTAGAGAATTAGCAGATTTTTCATATTCCTTGCCTTTGTGAAATTTCGCGCGACTTACGCATATTAACACTACTTAATTTCAAAGCTAATTAAATGTCGCACTATGTTTAATTTTTGTGATTATCTCATTATTGCTACTAGATTCGTCTGCTATTTTTATTCCAAATTCAGCTTTGAATTTTTCCTGTATATTAGCATTTAAGGCGAATTGTTTGCAGATTTCAGTGTATTTTTCCACATTTTTTAATGTGTGTTCTCTACTGCTATAGCCTTTCAGCTTAGCATTTGAATTGTTGCTTTTTAAGTATGTATTAAGCATAGCCCTAAATATATCTGGCAATGCGTCAATATTTATCATTTCATTATCTATAAATCTTTGAAGTTCCTTTGGATTTTTTCTAAAATTTTTAACGGCTGTCCCAAATTGCATATCTATTTTATTTTTCTCGTTTGTTTTTGTAATATTCGTAATATCACCACCCAATTTTACAAAAATATTTTGCCCCTCTTGCTCACACTTACCTCCTGCCCAAGCACCATTACCTCGTTGCATATTAAAATTCTTTAACTTCTCCTTATAGTATTCAAACTCAAATTTTACATTATCACCCATAAAATGCGCTAATAATGCCATAACACTGGCTAATTCCTCATAAGATGAGTTTGCATACTCAAAAAGCGGATAATATCGATTGTTGTAAATTTCACTTTGCACCAAATGCCCTTTTTTAGGATAATCCTCTATTGGCATAAGTTTCTTGTCGCTATATACTTGTATTTTGGTATCTTTACACCTAAATATTTGCTTTAGCAAACTTTGGCGATTTACGCGCTTTAAGTCATCTATATCTACCAGACTAAATCCATTCGCCATTTCACTATATTCTTGGATTCTAGCCATATCATTTTTCATTTGTGCTTTATCCTCTACGATAAGTATTGCTTGTGGTAACTTTGTCATTGTAACTCCTTTATTTTTTTAATAGTATTATAGTGGCAATCGCCACAATAGCCACGCCACACGCTATACATAAGCCTTTTTTACTTCGCTTTTTGCTAGAATGCGCCTTAAGGCTATTATATTCGCTCTCTAACTCCAAAAGACGCGAATATGAAAGCCCCATAACATTAATTGTTTCTTGGATATTTTTTTGTGGTGTGTTTTTATCCCAAACTATTAGCGCAGTTCGTATTCGCCCTATATCATCTCGCACGGGGTGGTCAATCGCACAAAATAGCTTACCATTTCCTAGCTCACAATATAGCTCTTTGTCGCCCAAATCCACCTCATAACAATCATCATATAGCTGATTTATTTTCTCTTGTGCTATGTCGCCCTCAATTATTTTACCATTATGGGCAGTGATATGTTTGCAGTTATTTTCGCTTGATATGCCTTGTATCGTTGCTGTTATCATTGTTTGTCCCATATTATAAAATCTAAAAGTTCTTGCCTGACTTTGCCACCATCTTTTTTCGCTAATGTTAAGTCAAAAATCTCACATTCACCATAATTTTTGCGAATCTCATTTACTAAATTTTCATCATAGCCTATCGCTTTATCTTTATGTGTGCCGATGATTTTTAGTGTAAATTTACCAAGTTTTTTCATAGACTTAAAGTCCCGCTTAATCTGTTCTCTTATATTTTCGTTGCTTAAATATTTAGCTATATCAAACACATACACGCAATAAATAACAATGTCTCTATCCGCAAGTTCATTTGCTTTTTTGCCCATAACAGTGTCCCTAATGATTGTTTGTTGCTCATCTGCTCCGCCCGTGTTGCAGACTTTAAAATATTTGCCTATTGTAAATTTTGTCTTTATTTTCAAAACTTTATGTGACTCCATTTTTGTCCCATACTTATGTGGCTCAAGATTGTCAATAATATCTGACTTAACTGTTGCCTTGTAGCTTTCTTTAAATTTCGCATTTAGCAAAATTTCTTTAATTGTATCCTTACCAGCTTCTGCCAAACCTAGCAAGAGAATAATAGGTGCATTGTCCTTACTTTCTGTTTCTAACAATTTTTGCTTTGCGTCTTTGTCTTTTTTATACTTCAATGTAAGGGCTGTGGCTGTCGTTGCAATACCTGTTGCAATCGCGCCACCAGCCCAAACTAATGGCGGTATAACAAATGGTAGCATTTTTACCTCCTTAATCCAAAATTAAAAACAACATTTTATCTTTTTGTCTTTAAAATACACTTAATAGCGCGTAGTTTAGATTCATCGCAGACTTGCGAATCCGCACACGAATCTTTTGCGAATCGCACCATATTTAGCTATTTTTTACGCATATCTTTTAGTAATCTTTTTAGTTTATCTAGCGTAGATTCGCCTCCGCCAAATGCGCCACAAATGTCGTATTTGCGTTTGCACCCGCTACAAATGCGCCCACTATTTGTGTGGTGGATAAATTGCGTTTTGCCACACTTATCGCACTTCCCAAAACTTACTATCATTTTCTCTCCTTTTTATTTTGATAAAAACGATTGAAATTTTAAAACATAAGCGCGACAAATGTTGTCATTTGCAAGGGCGAAAAGAAAAAATTTATGATTTTTTTACGAAGCGGCGTTAGATAAGGTGATGATTCGCGAAATCCACCACTTCGTCATACTGAGGGCTTTAGCCCGAAGTATCCAAATCTAGCGAATCTAAAAAATTAGCGAATCGATGACCCAAAAAGCACATTAAAGCAACCTTACTTGGTAGATTAAAGTCTATGGGGTTAAGAGGATTCTACTTTTTGCAAAAGCAAAAAGTAGCAAAAACTTTAGCAATGATTCGCACTTCGTGCGGATTTTATTTTTTTTTGGATTGCTTCGCCCTTGCCTTTAGGCAAGGACTCGCAATGACGATTATAAATCCCGCGCCAAAATCTACAAATCCACGATATAGCCTATGCCTACGGACAAAACCACCATAATGACAATTGCCATTAGCGCGACACAGAGCGATTGCAGTGGATTTGTATCAAAGATTACGAAATGTCCAGCCGTAATAAATCCCACGCTTAGCCAAGAGTAGCCCACAAGCCACAATGCCAAGCCTTTGCTTATGTAGATAGCCACGAGCCACACGATTAGCGCACTTACGACAATCTGCGCGATTACCTTTAAAAGCGCGAATATCGTAAAAATGCTCCAATAGAAATTCTCTGTCAAAAGTCTCATTACTGCCCTCCACTAGGGTGAGATTTAAGCGCGTTAATCACATTTTTAGCCTCTACCAGCTTATCATAGTTAAACTTAGTCTCACAGACAAAATTCTCCGTGATAAGTGCGTGAATGGCTTTCATAATCTCTACAAACGCGACAATCTCGCTTTTGGTTTGCGCAGATAAAGATTTGCCACTAGATTCGTGTGAATTAGATTCGCCCGAATCAGATTCGCACGATTCGCCTATAGATTCGCACGATTCGCCCGATTTGGCTTTGCTTGAATCACATATACTATCAATCCACGCGCTTTTTTGCTCTAGCACAGCGCGAATCTGCTCCAAACACTCGCCTATCTCTTGCGGATTCGCATTCTCATCATAAACGCTTAAGTCATATTTCTCATCATATATCAAATAGCCTTTTAGTAGCTCAAGCGATTTGCCAAAGTCGCCTAACGCGCCAATCTTATCCACGAGATTTGCCAAGATTTTTTGCACTGCAAAGCACGATGATTCTAACTCATAGACTTTGTTTATAAAGTCGCTCAGCTTATCCATATCGCGCTGTAAGTCGTAATATTCGCGCTCTTTGGCTTCATCGCTATTAAGTTTAGGCGCAAACATATCCATTTCTACGATATTTTTTAGTCGGCTAACCTTTGCCAAACCAAACTGCTCTGCCCTAAAAAGCGTGGGACAAAGCCTAGACTTGCCCAAATGCGGACATTGCCTTGTGCGAAGTGCCAATGTGGCGTTATTTACGCTTTCATACACGCTATCGCCAAATGCGGGTTCGTCAATCCACCGCTCTGTCGCCTCTAAAAACTTATTGCAGCCATTTATCACGCCATTTGCGAGAAAACTCACGCCCTCACCCAATGCCGCATCGACATATCCGCTGTAAAGATAGTTATCATCAGCAAGTCGTTTGTCCAAATGTCGCTTTACCAAGTAGCCACCGAGTGTAACTACGCCAAAAATTAGTGTTTTTTTCATCATTTTTTCTCTCCTTTTATTTTGAAATGTAAAAAAACGATGAAATTTTAAAAAATGTGCGCGACAAATGCTGTCATTTGCAAGGGGGAAAATAAAAAATGTGGAATTTTTTGTGGAAATTTATGAATCAGCGTTGTGAAATGTAGCGATTCGCATAATATTGGCGATTTATAATCGTCTAATCGAATCTAGCAAAAACACAAAACCCACTTAAAAATACGGCTTTATCATTTTTATGCTTTTAAGATTTGCGTCTTTTTGGATTTCCACAAAGGAATTTTTGTGATAAAAATCGATGACTTTTTTGTCATTCACAGAATCGATTAGGACAAATCTCCCGCCAAATTTATCCTGCGTCTCATCGATAATCTCTAGCGCATCATCAAGCAAAAATTTGCCAATTTTATTGCCACGATATTCATCGCTTATCGCAATCTGCCCCAAAAGATAGCAAGGCAATGCTTTGGTTTTGGCGGTATGTCCATTTAGATACTCGATTATGCTTATCTCTAAATTTTCCGCTTCTAAATAATTGATAGCGATTGTGAAATAGCCCACTACGGCTTTGTTTTGATTGTCAGCGTATATGTAAGTGCGGGAGCGTAGGTTTCGCTCAAAAGTTATCGCCTTATTATGCAAAAAGTCCTGCAAATCCACATTTATGCTACACGAAAACCGCTTTAATATCTTTTTCATTTGGTTTGTAGAGCGCAATTTTAGCAAATCTACAAGCTTGTAGCGCGAATATGTGGTGCGAAAC
>JBNMJF010000122.1:0-6006 GCA_050873665.1 Helicobacteraceae bacterium | reverse complement strand
TGTTACTTGAATCAAACCTACCCGAAGCCAAAGAAGGCAAACGAATCACCGCAAAAGGCTTTGCAGTCGCGCACAAAAGCGATACATTTAAGCCTTTTGAATTCTCACGCCACGCGCTATGTCGCCTTTGCCTAGCGCGTGGCGTGAGAATTCAAAAGGCTTAAATGTATCGCTTTTGTGCGCGACTGCAAAGCCTTTTGCGGTGATTCGTTTGCCTTCTTTGGCTTCGGTTAGGTTTGATTCAAGTAACATTTTTTATCCTTTAAAATTAAATTTATAGATTTTTAGATTCGCAATCCAAAAATCCACAAATGAAATTATAAAATATGATAGCTACTATCTGTCAAGGGGGATTCGCAAAAATTTTTGCAAAAATTTGTGATTTTTTAATAAATTCGCCCTTGCAACGCAAATCATAGATTCACATAAAAGCAATGCAAAAAATGCTAAAATTGCGGTAGTAAAAAAACGCAAATAGTCTTTATCAAAAATACAAAAAATATTCACGCTACGCTACAAAGCGTGGCGATAGTTTATCAAAAGCACAAAAAGGACTTAGATTTTGGATTTTGATTTTATTTTGGCAAATGTCGGAGTTTATGCCACCGCAGGGCTTTTAAGCATAAAGATTTCATTTTTAGGCATTTTATTTTCCACTATTTTTGGGCTAATTTTGGCATTTATCATTTACTACAAAACGCCAATTTTACGGCGAATCGCGCAGGTTTATATCGAAATCTCGCGCAACACGCCCTTTTTGATTCAGCTATACTTTTTGTATTATGGATTGCCTTCGATGATGGGCGTGAAATTTAGCGCAGAGATTAGCGCGATTGTGGGGCTTACATTTTTAGGCTCAAGCTATATGTGCGAATCATTTCGCGCCGCGCTTAGCCAAATACAGCGCATTCAGCTTGAATCGGCGCGAACGCTTGGCTTTAGTGAGAGGCAAATTGTGATTTATATCATTTTGCCTTTGAGTTTTAGCATTGCGCTTCCTGCATTTAGCGCGAATGCGATTTTTTTGATTAAAGAAAGTAGCGTGGTTACGGCGATTGCTTTGGCGGATTTAATGTTTGCCACAAATAATATCATCGCAAATTATTACAAGACTAGCGAGGCGTTGTTTATGCTATTTAGCGCGTATCTTATTATCATTTTGCCTATTTCGCTAATCTTTGCTTATTTGGAAAAGAGGTTTCGCTATGTTTGAGATTTTAGCACAGGGCAACAACTTAGAGCGAATCCTCTGGGGACTTTGGATAACCACCAAAATCGCGTTTTTATCTATCATCTTTAGCTTTGTGTTTGGGATAATCTTTGGTGTGTTAATGACTAGCAAAAGCCTATCCGTGCGGTTATTTTTTAGGTTTTATTTAGAGGCGATTCGCATTGTGCCTATTTTGGTGTGGCTATTTTTGGTATTTTATTTTTTACCCAAAATTAGCCCGATATATTTGGATTCAACAGCGAGTGCGATAGTTGTTTTCGTGCTGTGGGGAAGTATCGAGATGGCGGATTTGGTGCGAGGAAGCATAGAGTCCTTGCCAAAGCACCAAGTCGAATCCGCCCTTAGCTTAGGAATGTCGCAAAGCGCAATCAATCGCTATATCATTCTGCCCCAAATCATCGCCAAAATCTTGCCTTCCGCCATAAATTTAGCCACGCGAATCATCAAAACAACCTCACTCGTGCCACTAATTGGCGTAGTAGAAATGCTAAAAGTAGGACAGCAAATCATCGAAGCCTCCATTTTCACGCAACCAAACGCGCCATTTTTCATTTACGGCGCAATATTTGTGGCGTATTTCATCGTGTGTTATCCGCTCTCGCTATTAAGTGCGCATTTAGAGAAAAAATTTAGCTATAATTAGTGGCGAATCTCATAACAAAGTAGGCGAAAAATGGCGTTATTAGAAATCAAACATTTAGTCAAAAAATTTGGCGAAAATATCGTGCTAAATGATATTAGCTTTAGCATAGAAAAAGGCGCGGTGCTGGTGATTTTAGGACCTAGTGGCTGTGGCAAAAGCACTTTACTACGTTGCATAAACGGGCTTGAATCGCGCAATAGCGGAGAGATTTTATTCAAAGGCAAAGCCATAAAGCAAAGCGATTTGCGCACGATTCGCCAAAAAATCGGTATGGTTTTTCAAAGCTATGAGCTTTTCCCGCATTTAAGCGTGATAGAAAATATCGCACTTGCGCCTATAAAGGTGGAGAAGCGCGACAAAGACGCCGTGATTGCGGACGCTGAGCTACTTTTAAAGCGATTTAATTTGCTAGATAAAAAAGACGCGATGCCAATCTCGCTTAGTGGCGGACAAAAACAGCGCGTGGCGATTATCCGTGCGCTTTGTATGAAGCCAGAGATTTTGCTTTTTGATGAAGTAACCGCCTCGCTTGACCCTGAAATGGCTTATGAAGTCTCATCGGTGATTTTAGAACTAGCCAAGGACGGAATGACGATGATAATCGTAACGCACGAAATGCGATTCGCCCAAAAAATCGCCAATCAAATCATATTTTTAGACAATGGCAAAATCGCCGAATCGGCACTGCCACAGGACTTTTTTAGTAATCCACAAAGTAGCAAAGCAAAAAGGTTTTTAAATATTTTTGGGTAAATTTTTATAAGCGTGAGATTGCGCAAATGGCGCAAATTATAAGTGCCTTTTCTACAATCGTCCCAAAACTTCCCCGCATAGTGCGCTAAAGTCGCCGTTGATTTGGACGCATTTTTCAAATTCTGCCTTTGCGCTTTTTGTATTGCCTAGTTCATAAAGTGCCGAGCCACGCAGATAGTGCGCCTTTTGCGATTCGGCACTATTTGCATTATGCAGATTTTCTAGCACCTTTAGCATTGCGCTAAAGCGATTATCGCTAAAAAGCACATCAGCATAGCTTAGCTCTGCAAAGGGCGAAAATTCATAATTTTTGTGGCGATTTTGCAAGGCGATTAAATCTTTGGCGTATTTTTCCACCGCGATATTGTCGTTATCATTTAGCGCAAATGTCAGCATTTCCTTATACAGCGGGATTAGAGCGACATTTTGTGGGGATAATTTTACTAGCTCGTTAAAGACGCTTAGGGCTTCGCTTTTGCGCCCCAAATTCACAAGTGAGAAAAATAGCATTTGCCCAGCACTTAGTTTTTGCGCTTTGTCTTTTGTAAGACTCATCACATCGCGACTTGCGCTTGAGGCGCGATTATAATCATTTAGCGCGTAATGCACCCGCGCCTCGTTATATAGCCACGCGATTCGATTATCTCCTTTAGCATTTGGGAGCATTTCGCCACTTAAAATCTTTGCATCATTAAATAATGACGCGTTGTATAGGCATTCAAAGACTTCTTTGGCGTTGTTTGTAATCACGCGCGATTCGTTGTAGTAAAAAATCATATCCGCGCAATCCTTACTATTTTCCACAATCGCAATGTAGGCATTTTTCACAATCTCGCTATTTTCCTCTAGCATTGGCTTTAGCTCTAAAACCTCCTTATATCGCCCAAGCGCCAAAAGATTTTGCGCCTTTTTTTGATATGCTAATTTAGCGTTGTCGCTATCTGGGTAAGTGGCGATTATGTAGTCATATTGTGCGATTTGCTTTTCCATATCGCCCTCATCAAGCAAAAATAGCAAATTATCACTGCGCTTTTTAATGCTTGAAATCTCATCGGATTCATCTGCATAAAGGCGCATAAACTCGCTATACACGCGATAAGCATCGCTAGGCATATTTGCTAACTCATACCACGAGCCGACATTTAGCATTAGCTTTTCCTTAAATGCGTCATTTTCTAGCTTTTTAAGCGTGGATTCACCAGCTTTCGCGCTTAAATCATAAAGCCCGTTTTCTGCCCACAGCGCGAATTGATTCGGGCTTGTGTCAATATGCTCGATGAAGTAATTTGGATTTGCGCTTACAACCTTGCTAATAAGATTCGCCGCGCCTTTTTTATCATCATTTTGCAACGCCCACTGCGCCCAATCAAGCGCGACAAAAGACGCCGTATCCAAATCTTTCGCGCCCTCATAAGCCCTAGCATAAAGTGTAGGCGGTTGCCGTTTATCGCCATTACGAGCGAGATTATTTGCCATTCCCACAAGCGCGTATTGCGCGTATTTGGAATCCTCAAATTCCTCTAAGATTCGGTTATAATAATAGCGCGATTCGTTGAAAATGCGGAGTTTAGCGTAGTTTGTAGCGATGATATAAAGCACTTCAGGGACATTTGTATCGGTGGGATATGATTTTATCCACGATTTTGCTAGGTTGATTGTATCATCTGGGATTTGGGAAGAGCGCGACATTGCGCGAATCTTATACAGCATCGAATCCCGCGCAAAAATGCTATTAGGATAATTGCTTAAAATATTATCCGCCACCGCGATAGTTTCCGCGTCTTTTTTGCCCAAATAATATCCGCGCAGATTCAAAAACGCCGCCAAATCCGCGCCCTCCTCAAACTCAAGCGGACTTGCGTCAATATTAAGCTCACTAATGCTTGGAAGCGCGGAGTTTGGGATATGAATGGGGAAATTTAGCCCGTTGTATGAGTTATTTGACAAAAAAGGAATCTCACTCTCAAAGCCCACGATTTGCCATACACGCGAGATTTGTGGGCGTTCTTTGGGAAGTGCGATTTCGCCTTTTAAATCAAAAGCGTTTGCAAAAAGGCGCATTTTTTGATTCGCGCGGATAAAGAGATGAAATTTGCGATTTTTGATTTCCGTGTAAATGTCAAAAAATTCTAAGCTCTGCTTGGGGAAACTTGCGCTTGGTGCTTTATCGATTCGGCATTCAATAAGCACGACATTATCATTTATATCACGGCTTTCAATGCAAGGGAAGGGCGAATCGTATTTTAGCGTTAGAATCGTGAATCGCTTGTTTTTCTCTATGCCATAGTCGATTTCAAGATTCAAAGCCCCAAGATTCGTGCAAAAGAGACTCGCCAAAAAAGCAAAAAGCGTAAATATTATCCTAAAAATGCTACACCTCTAAAGCCCAAGATATTGCCACAAATGAGCAAGTATTATTCCTAAAAACGCTATCGCGCCGACACACACAATCAAAGCGATGACGATGATTGTGATGATTGCGCCACTTGCATTTTGTGTGTAAAAATCCGCGCTAACATTTAGTGGCTCTTTTAAAAACATAAAAATAATTAACTTCACATAGTAATAAATCGCAATGCCACTATTTAGCAATAAAATCAGCGCAAGGACAATGTGTCCGCTGTTGATTGCGCTTGAAATCACAAAGATTTTGCCCCAAAATAGCCCAAAAGGCGGGATTCCGCCCAAAGATAGCATAAAAATCGCAAAGCTAATGGCAATCAAAGGTGCGGTTTTGATTAGTCCGCTAAATTTTGTGTATGGCGAATCGAAACGCGAATCTAGGCTTTTTTCTTTACTATGCGTTAGCCAAAGCAACCCAAATGCGCCCAAATTGCTAAATAAAAACAAAATCCAATACAAAAATAACGCCACTATGCTCTCTCCACTGCCGACATAAATACACGCCAGTCCAAATCCCGCCTGAGATATGGAGCTATAAGCGAGCATTCTTTGCACATCGCTTTGGGTTAGGGCGATGATATTTGGAATGGTGGTGGTTAAGATGACGATTATAAAAAGCACGACTTGCGGGAATAAGGACACAGATTCAAACTCCACAAATCCCGTAAATACGCGCAAAGCCACGATGAAAGCTGCGATTTTGGTGGCAATCGACATATAAAAGGCAAGTGGCGGATTTGAGCCTTCATAAATATCTGGCACCCACGAGTGAAATGGGAAAAATGATAGTTTGAATCCCACTGCGCCAAGCAAAAATACAAAGCCAAGCATTAGTAAATATTTATTGCCATTTGTGGCGGATAAATACGACAAAAATCCGCCACTATCGCCTAAAGTCGCAATACTTGCTAATTTTATCACCAAATCGCCGATTTCTAAGCTCCCCACACTCGCATAAATAAAGACTAGCCCAAAC
>JBNMJF010000121.1:0-6011 GCA_050873665.1 Helicobacteraceae bacterium | reverse complement strand
CGATTCGGCTTTGCCAAATATCACAATGACGGAATATTACAGATTCACGCTTGATTTGTAATCGATTCGCAACGCGAATCACAATCGAAGTAATGGCGGTGGTGCTTTGCGTTGTTTGTGGGTGAAACAAGCGAAATAAGACTTGAGTGTCTATTGAGCGCAGTTTTATCCACAAACAACGCAAATGATTACCCCAGAACAAATTGCCCTAAGTTTTTAAGATTCGCATTGCGTTTGATAATGCTAGTAACGCCACGCCCACATCGCCAAACACCGCTTCCCAAATATTCGCCACGCCGAGTAGCCCTAGCACGATAAACACCGCTTTCACGCCTAGCGCAAAGCCGATATTTTGCCAAATTATGCGCTTTGTTTTTCGCGCGATTTTTATGGCGGTGGCGATTTTTGCGATACTATCATCGACTATCAAAATACCCGCGCTTTCCTTGCTTACATCGCTTCCTACACCCCCCATACTAATTCCAATATCGCTAAGCGCGATGCTTGGGGCGTCATTGATACCATCGCCCACAAAAACGCTTTTGCCACGCGCATTTTTGGTAAAGTCGCTAAAAATTTTTGCCTTTTCTTCGGGCAGTAGATTATAATGCACTTCATCAAGCCCAAGTTTTGCGCCAATATCGCGCGAGGCAAATTCATTATCGCCTGTAAGCATTGCCATTTTCTCCACGCCCAAATCGCGCAATTCCCGCACCGCGCTAATGCTATCATCTTTTAGCTCATCGGCTATCATTATATATCCTGCATACTTGTCATTTACGGCGATATGGGCGACCGTGCCTTGAATATTGCAGTCATTGTGCGGAATGTTAAATTTATGCAAAATCTTATCATTTCCTGCCAAAATATTTTGATAATTACAAGACGCCTTTATGCCCATACCGCTGATATTTTCGTGCGTTGTGTGGGTGCAGATATGCGCATTTACGCGCTTTTCATATTCGCTCTTTATCGCCAAAGCAATGGGGTGATTGGAAAAATTCTCCGCGCAAAAGGCGTATTGCAAGACTTCATCTTCGCTAAAACCATTTTGTGCGTGGATTTTCACAATCTTAAAGACGCCCTTTGTGAGCGTCCCAGTCTTATCAAAGGCGATATTACTAACTTCACTTAACGCCTCCAAATAATTCGCGCCTTTGATTAAAATCGCATTTTTGGACGCCGCGCCGATTCCCCCAAAATACGCCAGTGGTACGGAAATCACAAGCGCACACGGACAGCTCACCATTAGCACCACTAACGCGCGGTAAATCCACTCGCCAAACGCGCCAAATCCAAGCAATGGCGGGATTATTCCCACGCAAAGTGCTAGGAAAAACACGATAGGCGTGTAGATTCGCGCAAATTTTGTGATGAAACTCTCCGCTTTTGCTTTGTTTTGCGTGGCATTTTGAACTAAGTCGATGATTTTGGCAATGCTTGAATCACTATATATTTTTGTCGCGCGGACTTCCAAAACGCCGTTTAGATTGAGCGTCCCGCCCAAAACTTTGCTATCTTTTTTTGCTAAAATGGGGATTGGTTCGCCTGTTAGTGCCTTTGTGTCAATCAAACTCTCGCCCTCGCACACAACGCCATCAATGGGGATTTTTTCGCCCGGACGCACTATAAAAATATCGCCGATTTGCAACTCTTGGGGCGTAATATCTTTTATTGCCTCGCCACGCTTTAAATGTGCAATATTTGGCGCGATTTGAAGCAGTGATTTGATAGATTTTTTGGAATTATTTAGTGCTGTGTCTTGTAAAAATTCGCCCGTGCGATAAAATAGCATTACCGCCACCGCTTCTTCGTAGGCACTGATACAAAACGCCGCGATTGTGGCGATAAACATTAGCGAATTTTCATCAAAAAAGTTGCATTTTTTGAAATTTCTAAAAGCGTTTATAAAAACTTCTTTGCCAGAGATTAGATAGATTGCCACAAGAGTCGCGATTGCGCCGTATTTGAGGGCGGGAGCGGTGGTAAAATGCAACACCGCCACCGCGCCCAAAAATACCGCGATTAAGGACAGCAAAAACGCTAATTCCCTTTTGGTGCTAAAATCATCATCATTTGTTTGCGTAATATTACTCGAATCACAACAGCTACACGATGATTTGTGCGATTCGTGGTTTTGGGATTCGTGGGATTCGTTAGATTTATGGTTTTTAATAGATTCGCATTTTTTTGCGCGATTCGCGCTAGATTCACCTTGCATTTTTAAACTCCTTTGATTTTATAATGCAACATTTTACAATAAGCATTCTTAGTTTTTGGCAAAATTTTTGGCAAAAATCGAATGTTACTTTTTGTAATATATAAATTTTTGTATAGCTAAAAATAGGGCTTGTTAATAGACTAAAAATCATTTTGCGCCTAAAATTCGGCTTATAGATTAAGGAATTTTAGGTGAGAGATATGGATTTTACAAAGCAGGTGGCGCAAATTTTGGGTGCGAATCATTCAAATGATATAATTGTGGATAATTCCTTGTTGCTTGTGGGAAGTGGCGATTTGGTGCAAGATTTTGCTAATGCTAACGCCACGAAATACGCCATAACAATCACACCTTTTATTAGCGATTACAGCGGGAGTTTGGGGGATTTTCGCGTGGAAATGGGCGATATGGATTGCCACGATTTTGCTTTCGCAAAATCTCGCAATGACAAAAATTCTATGAAATTCTCCCAAATCATCTTTTTTAGCGCACCTAGCGAGGTTAAAAAGCCTCAACTTGGCATTCATTTTGTAAGCGATTATGAAAGCCAAAGCACATTATGCGATGAGATTGACGCGCTGATTGGGGACTTTAGCTTTGATAAAACAATTTTATTTGATGAGAAAAAATGCCAATATTTTCACAGAGATAAGACGGAATTTTCCTACTGCGCGGACTGCGTGGCGGTTTGCCCGACAATGGCAATTAGCGCAAATGACGCAAAGCGCGAGTTAGTTTTCTCACAAATCGATTGTGTGCTATGCGGTAAATGCGTGGCTGTTTGCCCCAGTGGTGCGATGCAAAAGAGCAATGCAACGATTTTCAACCTAAACAAAGCACTAAGATTTTACAAAGGCAAAATCGCCGTTGTATGTGAGAATAAAGAGGATTTTGAGAAGTTTTGTGAGAGTCTAGTGGATTGCCACGATTCGGCTGACGCCGAATCTCGCAATGACGAATCTAATTTTGCGCCGTTAATTCTGCCAAGCATAAATATGCTAAACGAATCCTATTTGCTCTCCATTTTGCAAGAAAGTGGGCGAATCTGCGTAATTATAGGCAATGCGACTACGCAAATAGATGCGCATTTAAAAGAATGCGCGGATTTTATCAATGACTTGTATAATCGCGTGGTGGGGCAAAATGCGGTGTTTCTTTGCGATTTGAATCACATTGGCGATTTGACTACGAATCACAATTTTACCGCACACAGCGCAAAAGAAACGCATTTACCATATTATCATTATGATATTAGCGAGGGCGAATTTACCCGCGAGATTGTCGCAAATCGTGTGCGATTCCTTATCAAGGACAATGATTTTGGCACACTCAAAAATAGCGCGAATCTCATCTACACGGATTTGAAAATCGATGCGGGAAAATGCACGCTGTGTATGTCCTGTGTCGAATCGTGCAACGCAAATGCCCTAATTAGCGCAAAAGATAATTTTACGCTACTTCTAAATCCATCGCTTTGCACGGCGTGTGGATATTGCATTGATACTTGCGCGGAGAAGTGCATTGAGATGAGCCTAAGCGGTTATCGACTAAATGAAAATTTCCTAACACACAGGGTTTTAGCGAGTGATGAGCCTTTTAGGTGCGTGGAGTGTGGCGAAATTTATGCGACAAAGAAATCCATTCAAAAGATTAAGAGCATTTTACAGCCCGTATTTATGGGTGATTCGCTAAAATTAAAAAGCATTGAGTGTTGCGAAAAATGCAAGGTTAAGATTATGTTTGAAAAATCCGCCGACTTGGTGGAAACACAAAGGAGCGCGAAATGAAGCGCGTTTTAAAGCCAAAGGTTGAATCTAACAACCAAAACTCCGCGCTAAATCAAGCCAGAGCGTTGTATTATGACTTTTTTGCGGGATTTTTTGTGTTTGAATTGCTTGATTCACGCAAGGATTTGTTTGGAAAACAAATTGATATTTTGGCGCAATCGCCCATTGATAGCGCGGATTTGGCGGTATTTTCTGCGCTAAAAGATTATATCACAAAGGCAGATTTGGCGACTATCAAGCGCGAGTATTCGCAAACCTTTGATATTCCATTTGGCGCGAAACCTGAAGCGGATTATAAAGATTCCAAAAATCCTAGTGGCGAAGCTGATGAGGCGGTGGCGTTTGAAAAACTGCATAAAACGCTTACAAGTTTGCCTAAGGGACAGATTTTTTTGTATTTGTCGCATTATACGGAGGGCTGTTTAAATGGCGCGAGTTTGCTAAAAGTGCGACAAATCGTAAAGCAAACGCGCTTTCGCCTAAATAAAGATGGCTTTAAAGAGAGCGAGGAGCATTTTGGATTTTTGCTACTTTTTATGCGCTATTTATTGCGCGATTCGGCGGTGGATTTGGACGAATCTAATAAAGATTCGTGCGAATCGAGTGCAAATTTAGGCGAATCTAGTAAAGATTTAGGCGAATCAAGCGCGAATCCCATAAGCGCAAATGATTTTTTTAATGAATGTTTGCGCCCAATGGCGTCTAAAATCGCGGATTCGCTTAGCAAACGCGATGATTTGCAATGCTATCAAAAAGTGGGATTTTTGCTAAAAAATTTCATCAAATTAGAGGAGGAAATATGCGACACATAGGCGATTATGGCGAATTAAAGGGCAGATATTTTCACGCAAGTTTTTAAGGCTAAAAATTTGCGCGAGAGTATCAAAAACTCTTAATTTTCACTTTTAAAAGGAGATTCAAAATGTCAAAACAAAATAGTGCGACTTCGCGTAGGAGCTTTGTAAAGGCTGCGGCACTCACAGGCGCGGCTGTGGCGGTAGGCTCACTAACGGGTTGTGGTAAAAAGGAAGTGGCTCAAAATGAAGTCATTAAGGGAGCGAGTAAGAAGCAAGAGATTTTGTATCGAGGAGATACGAAGGCTTGGCAGGCGTATTTCGCTGTGGCAAAGTAATTTCAAGGCAATTTGATTTTTAAAGAGGAGATAAAAAAATGAGTGAAATCAAAACAAACTCACGGCGTTCGTTTCTAAAATTCTCCGCACTAGCTGGTGTAGCTGGGATTAGCGGGGCTTTTGGAGATGATAGCAATCGCGTGATTAGAAAAGCAAAAGAGAGCGAGTCAAAGGAAAAATACCCCGACATTAAGCGCGTGAAAACGATTTGCACGCACTGCTCTGTGGGGTGCGGAATCATCGCTGAGGTAAAAGACGGCGTGTGGGTGCGACAAGAACCCGCGCAAGACCACCCCATTTCTTTGGGCGGACATTGTTGCAAGGGCGCGGATTTGATTGATAGGGCGCGAAGCGAAACAAGATTGCGCTATCCTGTGGAAAAAGTCGGCGGACAATGGCAACGCGTTAGCTGGGAAGATTCAATGGCAAAAATCAGCAAAAAGTTAATGCAGATTCGCGAGGAAAGCGGACCTGATGCCGTTATGTGGATAGGAAGTGCGAAATGTTCAAATGAGCAAATTTATTATATTCGCAAATTTTTGGCATTCTTTGGGACAAATAACCTTGACCACTGCAACCGCGTGTGCCACTCGCCGACCGTTGCGGGTGTGGCAAATGTCTTTGGCTATGGGGGAATGACAAATCACATTGGCGATATGATGTTTTCAAAATATATTTTGATTATTGGGGCGAATCCAGCAGTAAATCACCCCGTCGCAATGGTGCATATTTTGCGCTCCAAAGAGAGAGGTTGTAAGCTCGTGTGCGTAGACCCGCGATTCACCAAGACGGCGGCAAAATGCAACGAATTTCATCGAATCCGCAGTGGCACGGACATTGCCTTTGCTTATGGGCTTTTGCACCATATCAT
>JBNMJF010000120.1:0-6016 GCA_050873665.1 Helicobacteraceae bacterium | reverse complement strand
TGAATGCGGGGATTAAGACGCAGATTTTACTCACGCAAGATAAAAAAATCAGCAAAGCCACTTATATTATAGATAATTTTCAAAAAGCACATAGTATAATTGCATAGTTTTTTGGTGCGAAAATTTGGATTCGCGCCCAAAATGCGCAAAAAACTCACAAAAACGGGGGCAAATATGAAATATATTTATGATGATTTGGACGATAAGAGCATTTTGATTACAGGCGGGGCTGGATTCATCGGTAGCAATTTGGCAAAATACCTAAATAAGCACCACCCAAAGGCGAAAGTCGTGGTTTTTGATAGATTCCGCGATAATAGTTGCTTTGCCAATGGCAATCCCACGAGCTTGGGGCATTTTAAGAATTTGCTTGATTTTAAGGGCGAAATTATTATCGGCGACATAGCGAAAGAAAATGATTTAAAGCACTTAGATGAATATCGATTCGACTATATTTTCCACGAGGCGGCGATTTCGGATACGACTTGTTTGAATCAAGAATTGGTGCTAAAGACAAATCATGAAAGCTTGGATTATTTTGTGAATAAGGCAAAAAATGACAATGCAGTGCTAATTTATGCATCATCTGCGGCAGTTTATGGCAACTCTCCTGCGCCAAATAGTGTGGGCAGTGGCGAACGCCCTGAAAATGTCTATGGCTATTCCAAATGGCTTATGGATAAAAAATTGCGCGAATTGATTGCGCGAATCGATGATGATGACGATGAAGCGGATAATTTTAAAATCATCGCGCTAAGATATTTCAATGTCTATGGCAATGGCGAATATTTCAAAGGCACAACGGCGTCAATGATTTTGCAACTAATAGAGCAGATTAAAGCGCATAAAAAAGTGCGTCTTTTTGAGTTTGGTGAGCAAATGCGGGATTTTGTGTATGTCAAAGATGTGATTCAAGCAAATATCAAGGCAATCGAAGCGCAAAAAAGCGGAATTTATAATGTCGGCAGTGGGAAAGCGCGAAGTTTTAATGACATTATCACTATTTTGAAAACGCATTTTGGGGAATTTGAAGTGGAATATATCAAAAATCCTTACACATTCTACCAAAATCACACAGAGGCGGACATTAGTGAAACGCAAAAAGATTTATTTTACGAGCCTAGATATAGCTTGGAAGATGGCATTAGCGATTATATAGAATCGTTAAAAGGGCTTTAATGCCAAAAATCCTAATCATTGGCGATTTAATGCTAGACCACTATGTGTGGGGCAGTGTGGAGCGCATATCGCCTGAAGCTCCCGTGCAAATCCTAAAAATCACGCGTGAAAATAATCGCCTTGGAGGTGCGAGTAATGTCGCGCTAAATCTCATCGCACTTGGCGCAAAGGCGCATATTTGTGGCATTGTGGGCGATGATATGGACGGCAAAAATATTATTGCGCTTTTGGATTCGGCTGGGGTGAATCGTGATTTGCTTTGTGTAAAAAGCGATTTTCAAAGCATTAAAAAAACGCGATTTATCGCATCAAATCAGCAAGTTTTGCGCGTGGATAGAGAAAGCGTGGAAATGTCGCTAGATTCGCAGACTTTGACGCGAATCGCCGAATCTATCGAGCAATTTAGCGCGATTATTTTATCAGATTACGGCAAAGGTGCTTTGAGTGTGGATTTCACAAAGCAAATCATCGCCCTAGCAAATGATAAAAAGATTCCCATTCTTTGCGACCCTAAGGGCGATGATTACAGCAAATACGCTAACGCCACGCTTTTAACGCCCAATAAAAAAGAAGCGCAAATCGCCACAAATATCCGCATAGATTCGGAGGATTCGCTATTATCCGCGCTAAAAAAGATGAAAAATGATTATAATCTAACCTACGCGCTAATCACGCTTAGCGAGGACGGAATGGCGATTTATGATAACAAAATCACGCAAATTCCCACACTTGCCAAAGAAGTCTATGATGTAACGGGCGCGGGAGATACGGTGATTTCCGCCCTTGCCTTTGGGCTTTGCAATGGAATGGATATTTATGAAAGCGCAAAGTTTGCAAATGCCGCTGCCGCTGTGGTTGTAGGTAAAATCGGCTCGGCTCAAGCCACTCGTGCAGAGATTTTGTCAATAATGGGTGGCGATATGCACATCGATGAAATAGAGCTAATCGCGGACTTAAAGCGCAGTGGCAAAAAAATCGTCTTTACGAATGGTTGCTTTGATATTTTGCATTTTGGGCATATTAGCTATTTGCGCGAGGCGAAAAGCTACGGCGATATTTTGGTGGTGGGGCTAAATTCTAATGAATCTATGAGACGATTAAAGGGCGATTCGCGCCCTATTAACGATGAGAATGACAGAGCGCAGATTTTAAAAGAATTAGAATGTGTGGATTTTGTGATAATCTTTAATGAGGACACGCCACTAAATTTGATTAGGCAGATTCAGCCAGATATTTTAGTAAAAGGCGCGGATTATAAAGGCAAGGAAGTCGTAGGCAGTGAGATTGTAAGCGATGTGCGATTGGTAGATTTTGTGGAAGGCAAAAGCACAAGCGAAATTGTTAAAAAAATAAAAGGAGATTCAAAATGAATGATTTAATACAAGGCGAGTTTTTCTCGCATATTGACACCGCACAGGCGACGCTAAAGAGCATAATTGGCGATATTGATAAGGCAAGTAAGATGATGATAAATGCGCTAAAAAACGGCAATAAGATTATGTCGTGCGGAAATGGCGGAAGCGCGGCGGATTCGCAACATTTCGCAGCGGAGCTTAGTGGGCGATATTTGGAGGATAGGGAGGGATTGGCGTGTGTGGCTCTCACCACCGATACTTCCGCGCTCACAGCTATCGGCAATGACTTTGGATTCGAGTTTATTTTCTCGCGCCAAGTGGAGGCTTTGGCAAAGAGTGGCGATGTTTTACTAGCGATTTCTACCAGCGGAAACTCGCAAAATATCATCAAAGCCATCGACACCGCCAAAAGCAAAGGTTGCAAAATAATCGGGCTTAGCGGAAAAGACGGCGGAAAAATGAATGATTGCGTGGATTTGAATATTGTGATTCCTAGCTCATCGACACCGCGAATACAGGAGATGCACTTACTAATCGAGCATATTTTATGCAACTTAATCGAGCGAGAATGCAAGTGATAGGCAATTTGTCTTTAGAATTGCATTCCGCAGATTTGGCAAATTTCGGGCGTTCGCAGACCATTAGTCTAGTCTCACGCCCCAAATTTGCCAAAAACTACGAAAGCCAAACCGAAAATCCTTCCGTTGTCGTGGCTTTGCCACGAATCTATGAATCCAAGCGCGAATCTATAATTTTTCGTCATTGCGAGGCGAATCGTAGATTCGCCAAAGCAATCCAAAAAAAACAATCCGCACGAAGTGCGAATCCTTGCAAAAGTTTTTGCTACTTTTGGCTTTCGCCAAAAGTAGAATCTCTCTATTCTCTCGTCATTGCGAGATTCGGGCAACGCCCAAATCGAAGCAATCCAAAAACACATAAAGTAACCCAATGAAACCCTACAAATCTAACTTTGAAAAAATATTTAACTTTGGCAGTTTTGAGGATTTTGCGCTTGAAGAATTCCACAATGGCATTACTACCAAACTCGCTGATATTGCCTTTGGCAAGTATTTTATCTACCTTAGGACGCCACAAAATGCGCTTTTCCCTTGCGTGATTTACAATGCACTGCTTAGCCACAGGGCGCACAGGGCAAAGGAATTGCCTATTATTCACTTTACGAAATGTGAGGATTTGGGGCTGATTTTGCAAAAAAAAGGCGCGAAAGCAAAGCTAATAAGCGAAAACGCCTTTGATTACGCGGTGGGAAGCGATGAGCGATTGAGCGTTAAACTTTTTTATGGCATCAAATTGCCCTTTTGTGCCAAATGTGTGGAAAATTACAAAAAGTTTTTTGGCATAAAAAAGGCTGATTTTAGCAATGAAAATCTAAATCTATGGGCGAATCTTTTCGCAAATGATTTGCTTTGCGCCTTAGAGTTAGAAACTCTGCGGATTGAATCTTACGATATTTTCAAAGCGCAAAATTATTTTTACTTGAAATATAAGCGCGATTCGCGCACTTTGGGCGATTCGCAAGTTTTACAAGATTCGCGCACTTTTAGCAATCTAAGCATTTCGCGCGATTCACACAAAAATAAAATGGAGGCTTAAAATGGCGATTTTATTAGAGATTCCCCGTGATTTGGAGCTTTTTGAGGTGATTTTTAAAAGCCCAAAAATCGCTAAAAATATTAGCGATTATTTTTTAGATTCAAGCACTTTGCCACGAATCTTATCGCTAAATTGTGGCGATTCGCGCGTTGAAAAAACAATAGATTTAGGCGATGACATTCGCGCTATCGAGCAAAGCTACAAACTAAAAAATAGTGGGATTTTTGAGGCGCATAGGGCGTTTGTGGATTTTCAGTTTGTGGCAAAAGGCAGTGAGATTATGAAGATTGGCTTTGAGGGCGCATTTGAGCCGATAAACGAATACAACGCCACAAAAGATATGCAGAATTTTGTGCCATTTTCTACGCCATCATCTATCGCGCTTTATGAAAATTCGCTTTTGATTCTCACGCCACGCGACATTCACGCAGGAGGTTTTGAGTTAGATTCCAAAGTCGTTTTTAAATCCGTGCTAAAAGTGCCAACTTCGCTTTTAAAGATTGTGCTATGAAAAAACTTATATTTTTGGCGTTTTTAATCACACAGCTTTTTGCTACAAATGAGAGTAATTTAGCGCAAGATTCGCAAGATAATGCTACGAATCACTGCAAAAACGGCGATATTACGGGTTTTTGGCTAAGTCCGCGCGATAGCAAAAGTGGGCGATATAGCATTGTAGAGATTTTTAAAAAAGACGGCAAATATTTCGCATATCAAGTCGTTTTTATGGATTCAATGCCACCAAAAAAAGATGAGCTAAACCAAAATTTTGCACTGCGCGATAGAGAAGTTTTGGGTAGTGTCCATATTTATAATTTGGAGCGCGAATCGCAAAATTCTTATATAAATGGCAGATATTATGATTTTAATAAAGGCAAATCTTTTCACTTAAAGGCAAGGCTTGAGTGCGATAAGCTAATTTTGCTTGTGAGTGCGGATAATGTGGGCTTTTTGGGGCGTCAAAAAGTCTATAAAAGCGTGGATATTAGCGAGGCGGAATTTTATATCAAAGAAAAGCCCAATATCGACTTTAGCGGAGTGCCAAATTAGGCGAATCTGCGCGGATTTTGCGCCTAGATTCACGCAAAAATTTAAAGCAAAATTAAAGGGGGAGAAAAATAAATGAGAGAGATTTTTTTAATCGGCTCTAAAGCCGAAGAGGGCGTGAAATCGCTGGTTGTAAGCGAAATCAAAATTCTGCCTTTTGAGATGAATTTGCATAATATTGACGCGCTGATTTTCACTTCGCGCTATGCTATTAAGTCGATGGCGGAAAATGCCGAGCGCGTGGGCGATTCATCGTGGAAAAATATTCCTAGCTTTGTCATCGGCGAGGGAAGTGCTGGTTTTTTGGAGAGTTTGGGCGGAAAAATCGAGTATATCGGCAAGGATTCGCACGGCGATGGATTCGCCAAAGAAATTATCCCATTGCTGAAAAACCGCCACCCGCTGTATGTTCATGCCAAAAAAATTGTCTCTGGCATTAACGAAAAACTGCTTCATCACAAAATCAAGCTAAGCGAAGTGATTGCCTATGAAAATAAAACCAAAAAGTTAGATTCGCGCCTAACGCCCCCGCCTAGCTCGATTTTGATTTTCACTGCGCCTAGTCATTACAAGGCGTTTTTGGCGAATTTCAAGTGGGACGGGAGCTATTTGGCTGTGGCGATTGGAATGACGACTTTTGGCGTGTTTGACACGGGGATTGACGCCTTTGTCGCGCCAAAGCAAAGCATTGCGTCCTGCATTGAGTTTGCCAAAGAATTGCGCGTGAGATTGCCATAAATGGCGGTGGATTCGGTGCAAAATTTGGCTATGGATTCGGGGCGTGATTCGGTGGCTGAATCTATGCGCGATTCGGCTATGGA
>JBNMJF010000119.1:0-6020 GCA_050873665.1 Helicobacteraceae bacterium | reverse complement strand
TTGTATCAATAGAAGATTACAAAAAATAGCGGAATTTATTTGCGTGAATATTGTTTTGCGCTACGAATCTTATTAGATTCATAACACAAAAATCGCTTTAAAAAAGTATCTCGCTGTCGTAGTCTCTGGTTTGCGTGGGCAGTTTGGAAGTATTCGTGTAGTAATAATCCACTCCATCAATGTTGCGCTTATAGACATTGGGTGGCATATCAAAAACGCGCTTTAGCCCCGGCTCCACGCGCAAAATATTGCGGAAAAATTCACTTGCCACAGGCGCACTTATCACGCCACCCGTTTCGTTGCTACCGATTGCGGTATTATTATCCCTACCATACCACACCACCACTTGCAAGGACGGCGAAAATCCGCTAAACCACGCATCTACGCTATCATTGGAAGTCCCCGTTTTCCCCGCGATTTCGATTCCTGCGACTCTAGCGCGATATCCTGTGCCGTGATTTACGACATTTTTTAGAATATCCACGCTTAAATAGGCTTGTTCAGGCGCGGTGATATTTTTTGGCTTTTTAGGTGCTGGGCTGTCGGGATTCACAAATGCGATTTCCTCGCCTTGCGGATTTATCACGCCACGCACGAGCTTTGGCTCTACAATTACGCCGTAATTTGCAAACGCCGAGTAGTATTTCGCCGCATCTAGCGGAGATAGCACAAAGCTACCTAGCACGATACTCATATCTTGGGGCAGATTTTCAAATCCATAAGCCACCATTTTGTTATACACGCTACTAAAGCCAATCATATCCACGAGATTTATCGTGGCGAGATTCAAAGAGCGGCGCAGTGCCTCTTTTAGCGTAACGACACCGCTATAACTGCGCGAGTAGTTTTTGGGCTGCCACGCTTGTTCCTCCTCCTCTAAACTCTCTGTAATGTCCTTACTTTTGCTTAAATCCGCCTCATTTTGCTTAAAACTTCTAGCCACATCAGAAATCTGCGTAGCCTGTGAGTAGCCCATATCAAGCGCGATTTGATAGATAAAGGGCTTTACCGTGCTACCAAATTGTCGCTTTGCTTGAGTGGCGCGGTTGAAATTGCTTTTGGCATAATCCACACCGCCCACAAGTGCCATAATATTGCCCGTCCTACTTTGTGTAACGACAATCGCGCCATTTAGCGTGTCATATTGTGCCGAATCTGTAGCAGATTCGCCCGAATCGCCATTAGATTCATCTTTTTTTGGCTTTTTAGATTCAAGCCTTGCTAGGATATTATCATAGCCGTTTTTTAGCGCGGTTTGGGCGGCTTGTTGATAGTCTAAGTCAATATGCGTTTTGACAATATAACCGCCTGTTTTTAAATCCTTGATATGCGCTAACTGCCTTAAAACTTCATCTACAACATAGGGCGCGAGATTTTCGGTAAGCGTTTTGTTATAGACTTTTGGGACTTCATTTATTGCCTCCTCATACTCGGCATTATCAATCCACCCTAGCGAATGCAAACGCTCTAAAATCATATTTGCGCGGTTTAGAGACGCCTTTAGATTCACCACAGGATTGTAGTATGACGGGGCTTTGGGGAGTGCCATAAGCATTGCGATTTCTTTTAGTGAGAGATTTTGCATATCTTTGTCAAAGTAGCCAAGCGCGGCGGTTTTTATGCCATAAAAGCCATTGCCAAAAAATATGCAGTTTAGATATTTCTCCAAAATCTCCTCTTTGCTTAGGAAACTCTCCACTTGTATGGTGATAATCGCCTCCTTTAGTTTCCTATCGAAAGTGCGCTCCATTGAGAGAGCGACATTTTTCACAAGCTGTTGCGTTATGGTGCTACCGCCTTCATTTAAGCCACCGCTTTTGATATTTTTTAGCATTGCGCGCATAATGGCGTCCAAATTGATACCGCTATGCTCAAAAAACATCGTGTCCTCCACTGCCAAAAGCGTCTCAATGATTTTTGGTGGAATCTCATCAAATGCCGCATAATGGCGAAATTCGCCGTCAAATGCGTTTGCAATCAGCCTATCTTTTCTATCCAAAATCTTTAGCGCACGATTGGGCGCGTAATGCACCACTTGCAAAACCTTGCTTTGCGTATCATAAATCGCCACTATCGTAATTAGCGCGAAAATCGTAGCGAAAAAGATTGCCACCGCGATTAAAATGCGCTTTTTGCTATTTAGCGGTTTGGGTAGCTTTTTGGGCATTTTAGGCAAATTGTCTGGTATTTTTTCGTTTAATTTTTCAAGTGCTTCTTTAATAGTTTGCATAGCTTAGCAATGTCCTTTTTGTTGTGTTTAGTCGATAAAATTATCCTTAATTGCGGGATTTTCACGCTTGGTTTGCGAATCGCGCCCACGAAAAATCCGCGCTTTTTAAGAAAGCGAAATGTTTTTAGCATTTCATTTTGGCTTTGAAATTGTATAGAAAAAATCTGCGAATCTACTTTAATTTTGAGATTTTTTTGGATAATTTTTTGGATTTTTTGGATTTTGGCGCGGAATTTTGTGCGATTTTTGTGGATAAAGTTAAGATTCGTTAGTGCCAGAGCCGAATCAAACGCACTTAAGGCTGTAGAGTAAATGATAGGCTTTGCGCGGGTTTGCAAATAAGCATAAATGTGCTTTGAGCAACAAATATATGCGCCATAGCTCCCAAGTGCCTTGCTAAAAGTGCCTAGTTTTATGAAATGTGGCTTAATTTTAATGCGATGAAAATCAAAATATCCTAGCAGATTCGCCCCTAAAGTGCTACTGCTATGGGCTTCATCGACTATCAAAATGGCATTGTATTTTAGTGCGATTTGGGCAAACTCCTTTTTGGCTATGTCGCCACTCATCGAGTAAATGCCCTCAATAGCGATGATAATGCGTGGAATATTTTTAGTGATAGAATTTTGCGAATCGCTCGAATCTACAACATTTTTTGATTTAGCAATTCTAGTATCTTGCGTAAGATTCGTGGGTTGCGTAGGAAAATCCGTGCGAGATAAGGCTAGTCGCCTATCGAGTGCGGATTTTTCAAGCTCCCGCGAAGGTTGCGTAAGAGACGAATTGCATAAAAATGCGCGAATTTTGTTTTCCAAATCCACCTCATCATTGTGCCTAAAAAACTCCACACCATTCACCAATTTTGACGCCAAAAGCCCACTTGCGTGATATTCCTCATCGATAAAGATTTTATCGCCTTTGCGCACCAAACTCTCAATCAAAGCGATATTTGCCAAAAATCCACTTCCCACCAAAATGCAGGATTCAAAGCCATTTAGTGTCGCTAGGCGCGTTTCTAGCATTTGGTGGAGTTTGGAGTAGCCATTGACAAGCATTGATGCGCGTGGGGCGAAATATTTGGGATTTGTGGCTAATTTGTAGGCTTTTTTTAGCGAATCGGCGCAATTTGATAGCCCTAAATAATCATTGGAGGCAAAATCTTTTAATGAATCAAAAGCGGGAAAAACCTTGCGCTCACGCAAGTTTCCGCTTTTTGCAAGTGCAGTTAGTTCGTTAGCGTAAAACAAAGCTATTTAGATTCGCCCCCGCCTTCGGCTTCATTCAACAATGCTTCCATTTCTTTGGTTAGCTTTGTGATTTTGGCATTTGTAACGGACAATTTTTCATTTAGCATTTCATCAATCGCGCTAAAGATATGATTTCCAGCGTCTTCGACTATGCGCATTTTTTCATCGATGAAACTTTTTGGCGTGGCTTTGTTTGTATTTAAAAGTTGCGCTGCTAAGGCATTTGCCTCTGTATGGATACCCAAATGCGGAGTTTCGATTTTGCTGTAAGCTGCGGTGCTTGAGAAATTCTTTTTGCCATCGCCTTCATAATACCATTTGCCAAATCGGCAGTTTGTGCCTTCGACTTGTTTAAATTCGTGCGACATACCAAATACAAGCGAGTAAAGCCCTTGTTTGTAGAGTAAATGGTCGATTTTCGCAAGTCCGCAGAATACTTTGTCATTGGCGCAAGAGATTTTTAGCTCCGCCAAAATCGCATTGTCCTTAAATGCGCGAACCATAGTGTTGATTTTATCGACATTTTCTTTGACATTCTCTGTTGCTTCGTTGATTTCCTCAGTGTTTGTTTGAATATCACTCGCTTCTTGTTGCATTGATTTTACCACGATGGCGATTTCTTTGGTTGCCTTTTGTGTTTTCTCTGCCAATTTTCGCACTTCATCGGCGACAACGGCGAATCCTCGCCCGTGCTCCCCAGCTCTAGCTGCCTCAATAGCGGCATTTAGTGCTAGTAGATTTGTCTGCTCGGCAATATCATCAATTAGCGAGATAACATTTGTGATTTCATTACTTCGCTGTGTGAGTGAGCTAACCAAACTTATGGCGTTTTGCATTTTTTCATAAAGGGTATTGATTTGCTGTGATGAACTATTTGTGATAGAAATGCCTTGCGTCATTCCACTTGCCGCGCTACTTGCCGCACCATAGATGATTTTTAGCTCCTCGACTAAATCCGCAAACGCGCTTTGACAAGCGATTGTCCCGCTTTTCATACAATCATTGTAGAGTTGCAATAAATCCTCGCCCATTTCTTTAGAGCGCAAATCCACGCTATTTAGGTAATAAATCACCACATCATCTACGCGCTTTGAATGCAATACAAAATCATTTTGCGTTGTAACGATTTCATCTTTGCCCTCTTTTAGCTCCGCTTTAATCGCTTCAAAATTGCTCAAATCCTCCGCTTTTCTGTTTTTAAAGATGACTTCACCGCCCTTCATTGCGATGATATACTCGCTATTAGATGATTGCGCGATAGCTTTGTAAATCTCAAGCTCTTTTTTTACCACTTCCATCTCTTTCTTATATGCCTCTAACTGCCCACTACTGCTACTTACTGGCTTTGAACCAAACATTTTTTCTCCTTGTAAAATAAAAAATTTGTGGGATTTTACCAAATATTTCTTTACATTCTAGTATAATTTCAAAAAATATTTGCATTTTGGAGAATGATTGTGTCAGAAAATACTAGAATTAAAAAGACAGAAAGCCTTGATGAGATGATAACAAGGCTACAAAAGGTAGTCGTAGCAAAACAGCTAAAGACAAGCAGACAGCGCGAATTTATCTTAGAGTTGATTTATAATAGTAAAACTCACCTAAGCCCTGAGGAAATCACAAATGGGCTAAAAAACAACAACAAAGATTCATCGCTTTCATCAGTGTATCGAATCTTGCAGTTTTTGGAGACTTATGGCTTTTTGACTTCCATTGAGACAAAGGGTGGGAAACGCTACGAAATCGCATCAAAAGAGCATCATTATCATATCATTTGCCTTAGCTGCGGGGAGATTATGGAATTTATCGATGATGACATTCGCCAAAAGCAATTTGACATAGCAAAGACGCTCAAATGTGAGCCGATAAGCGATAATTTGCGCCTTTTTGTGCTGTGTAAAAAATGTCTAGGCAAAAAGGATAAAAAGAATCTAATTTATTAAGATTCGCGATGATAACGCTACAATTTGCTATAACGCTTGTCTATCGCGCCAAAATGGGGCGAAAATCCTAAAAATGCCAAAAATTTCTATCATAATCCCTATCTTTAACGCGCAAGATTTTTTAACGCGCAGTGTCGAATCTTGCCTAGCACAGAGCCTAAAAGACATTGAAATCATTTTGGTTGATGATAAAAGTGTGGATTTAAGTTTGCAAATGGCAAATGATTTTAGCAACAAAGATTCGCGGGTGAGAATTTGTGCGAATCCGCGCAATTTAGGCACTTTTTTGGCTCGTGCCAATGGCGCAAAAATGGCGCGTGGAGAGTTTATCATATTTTTGGACGCTGATGATTATTTGTGCGAAAATGCTTGTTTGATTTTGTATGATTTGGCGATGCGAAATCGCGCTGATATGGTGCATTTTGGCTTTAGCCTAAAACCATTTTTGGCGCATTCCACAAAGCCAAAGATTCACACAAAAATATTAGAAAATGACGCTATTTTGGGAGAGATTTTTGTTAAGGATTTTAAAAAATCGTGGCTTACGCTTTGGGGCAGAATGTTTAGCGCGAATCTCGTGCGTAATGCACTAAAAAAGGT
>JBNMJF010000118.1:0-6045 GCA_050873665.1 Helicobacteraceae bacterium | reverse complement strand
TAGAATGCCATTGCGTGGTCTGGTCCAAGTCCGCTATCCATTCCGCCTTTGAGTGCCATAACGCGAAGATTCGCGACATCATCAGCAGAGCTAATGCCTTTAGGACAGCGATTCGCGCATTCTTGGCAATGCACACAATTCCAAAGCCCATTTTTCACGCTAGGCTTGATATGTGTCATAGGGTCTTTGCCACGCGAATCTGCTGCCGCACGATAAGCGTGAGTGAATACAAATGGTTGCATATAGTCGCTACTATCTGCTTCTAATTTGCTACATTCACTCGCACAGCTTCCGCACAAAATGCAATCCCATTGTTTGCTGATTTTTTCGCGCTCAGCTTCGGTTTGTTTGCAACCTTTCTCTGCGTTAAATTCCGCTTTTGCTACCATAGCAGGGCGAATCTTGCGCAAATTTTCAATGGAGGGCTCCCAATCCACCACCAAATCGCTAATCACACGAAAATTGCCAAGTGGCGAAATGGTAATGCTTTTTGGATTGTCATATTCTTTTAGCAAATCGTCCATTATCGTATCACACGCTAGGTAAGAGTGCCCATTCACGCGCACCGCACACGCCCCACAAATCGCAGATTTACAAGACGCCGTAAAGTTTAGCGTAATGTCTTGCGTTTGTTTGATTAAAATCAAAAGCGAAAGCAGAGTTTTGCCTTTGACTTCTGCGTCAGCGACATTATAAGTCTGCTCGTAAGTTTTCTCACCATCGAATCTTTCTATTACTACTTTCATTCTGGTTTCCTCCCATCAAGTGAAAAGTCTGTTACAACGACATCTTTGTAACTTAATTTTAGTTTATTGTCTTCCAAACTCACAATGCTGTGTTTTAGGAATTTTTCATCATCGCGTTTTGGATAGTCCTCTCTAGTGTGCGCTCCGCGTGATTCCAAGCGTTTTTGTGCCGCCAAACAAGCACATTTAGATAGCAAAATAAGATTGCCAAGCTCGACATAATCCGTAAATGCGGTATTCATAATCTCGCTTTTGTTTTGAATGCGAATCTTATTGTATCTAGCCTCGATAGATTCGAGGTTTTTAGCTAGTTTGTCTAGTTTGCTTTGGGTTCTAAAGATTCCCATATTATCCCAATTTTCGCGTCCTAGCTCTTCGCGCAAAGCATACATATCATTTGGTTTGCCCTCGCCATTTGCGACTTCTTTAAATTTCGCTTTCCATTTATCCACTAGCTCTTGGACTTTTTTGCCTTCGCTAAAAGACGCATCTTTTGCATACGCTGCTGCGCCATCTCCTGCAAGTTTGCCTGTTACAACTGCGTCCGTTAGTGAGTTACCACCAAGTCTATTTGCTCCGTGAATGCTTATGCACCCAGCTTCGCCACCGACATAGATTCCAGCGACTTTTGTGCTCATATCATCAAATTTCGCCACTTCAACGCCACCCATAGAGTAGTGAGCTGTCGGGCGCACAGGCACAGGCTTGTCAATCAAATCCACATTTTCAAAAAGCATTGCAGTGTGGCGAATCTTTGGCAATTTTTTCATAATGGTTTCTTTGCCTAAATGTCGCACATCGCAAAGCACATACGAGCCAAGCCCTTTGCCATAGCCTCTGCCCTCGCGAATCTCTATCTCCATAGCTCTTGCTACGACATCGCGTGGGGCTAATTCGGCTTTTTCGTGGTATTTTTTCATAAAGCGTTCGCCTTTATTATTGATAAGGTATCCGCCCTCGCCACGAGCCGCTTCAGTGATTAGCGTCCCGCCATTTGAAACGCCTGTGGGGTGGAATTGAATCATTTCAGGGTCTTCAAAACCAAGCCCAGCGCGTAATGCAGCTGCTACGCCGTCCCCTGTTGCGATAAATGGTGTAGAAGTGCGGTTGTAGAAAATCCTAGTATATCCGCCTGTGGCGATTACCAAAGATTTGCAAAGCACGGGGTAGATTCCGCCTGTTTGAATATCGCGCAAAACTACGCCCTCGCATTTGCCATCAACCACCGCAATGTCTAATAGCTCGTGGTCCATCAAAAATTTCACATCATTGCTAATCGCATCATCAAGGCAAGAGTGCATTAAAATATGCCCTGTTTTGTCCGCTGCGTAGTTGCATCGTCTTTTTGATGCGCCACCCATCATTCTTTGCGCTACGCCACCTGTTTTGTCGTTGCGTGAGAACAAAGTGCCTAGATAGTCCATTTCTTTGATTACAGCACCCGCTGCCTCGCAGAATTTTACCGCCGCATCTTGGTCAACTAAATACGCGCCACCTTTGATAGTGTCATAAGCGTGAAGTTTGTATGAATCGCCATCGCTAAAATCTGTAACGCCGTTGATTCCGCCCTCTGCCATACAAGTAGCATTGCGTGAAGGCATCATTTTAGTCGCCACGACAACTTTCAGCTTGGGATTGCTTTTTCTTGCAGCCACAGCCGCGCGAAGTCCAGCACCGCCCGAACCGATAATCATCACATCACAAGAAGGCAACTCAGGCTTATCGCCACCTTTGCCACCTTTATCCGCCGTTAATGGAGTCGCATTTGCACTTGCATAAAGCGCACCTACGCTGATACAAGTAGTTTTCAAAAAACTCCGTCTGTTAAATTCGCTCATAAAATTTCCTCCTATTTATGATTAGATATTTCGTTGCTACCGCCGCTTAAAACCCACTTTAAAAATTCCAAAAATGCTCCTCCTTTTTGATTAGCATTTGTGAAATTAAAGCATAATTTTTTGCGTTTAGTTTTGATTTAAATCAAATCTAACAAAATTTTTGTGAAAATTTATGATATTTTGGTGGCAAGTGTGTAAAATCTACACAAAATCACATAAGATTCAAATGGGGGGGGGAATTTTTAAGTTTAGTTTAAGATTCATAACGATTTGGCGAATCGTTTTAAAATTAAAATTTAAGATTCGGGCAAGGATTCGAGATTCGAGCGATTCGGGTGCGAATCAAGCGCGATTCAAAGCCAAGATTCACCCAAAGATTCGCCCTTTTTAGCGAATCTAACAAGTGCGAATCTAAGTCTTATTTCCGCTTCCCAAAATCACTATCAATCGTCAAATCCTGCTTTGTCTTTAGGCGATAATACAGCGCACCCAGCGCAAAAACTGCGATTATAATGCCAAGCACAGCAATCGTCCCAAGCGGATTATTTTGCAAGAAAAGTCCGCCCGTATTCATTCCAAAAAAGCCCACGATGAGATTTAGCGGCAGGACAATGGTGGAAATTACGCTAAGCACATAGATATTTTGATTTAGCCGTTCATTTTTGATAGAGCTAATAAGCGTATAAAGCCCATCAAGGCGCGTTATAAGCTCTTTGGCGGACTTTTCTAGCATTTTGGTAGTTAGAATATAAATGCGCAAATTTTTCTTTAAAAAACTCTGCTCATTTGCTAGTAGATTTAGCGATTCGTTGCATTGGGTGCAGAAATTTAGGCTTTTATTTAGCTTTTGCTTTAGCACAAAGGATTTTTGAAAAAATCGCTCCACGCTTTTGCCTTTTAAAATCGCATTTTCCTTGCGCTCAATGAGGCTTTGATAATGCGCCAAATTGCCCCGCACCTCATCAATCTGCGCCTTTATTTTTGCAATAAAATCCGCACTTTGAATCTCTACAAATTTATCGCCACTAAATTCAAAAATCGCATTTTCCTCAAAGGCAAACGCCCCGCCACCGCCTAAAAGTAAAAGTTTTTTAGAGAAAAATTCGCCATATAAAATCGCCGTATTTTTACCTTGCAAAAAAGCTTGTAGATTGCTATCAACGCTCATTACACGCCCTTTGCGCCTAAAATATTTTCTATCATTTTTTTGCCTTCATCTGTCATCACAGATTCAGGGTGGAATTGCACGCCAAAAAGCGCGTATTTTTTATGCTCGATTGCCATTATTTCATTATCATCGCTATGCGCGATAGCTTTTAGCTCTTTTGGCAAAGTGGATTCGATAACTGCGAGTGAATGATAACGCGCCACGCGCGTTTTTGGGGCGAATCCTTTAAAAAGCCGTGAGTTTGTATCTAGTGTAATTTGCGAAGTCTTGCCGTGCATTATAGTTTTTGCGTAAGCCACCTTTGCACCAAAGGCAAGTGCAATAGCTTGGTGTCCCAAACACACACCAAAAATGGGGATTTTCCCTGCAAGATTTTTAACGATTTCCACGCAAATCCCTGCATTTTCTGGCTTTCCCGGACCGGGAGATAGGACGATAAGATTTGGGTGCAAAGACTCAATCTCACACACATTGAGTTCATCATTACGCACTACGCGTAAGTTACTGTCAAATTCGCCTAGCAGTTGGTAGAGATTGTAGCAAAAGCTATCATAATTATCGATAAGTAATATCATCGCCCTACCCTAGCGAATCTAACGCGCTTCGCACTTCTCGCACAAATGCGCTGACTTTTTGCACGCAGTCATTTTCGCTCTCACATAATTTTACGATTGCGCTTCCTATGATGATTCCATCAGCAAACTGCGCTATTTCACGCGCTTTTTTCGCATCTGCAATGCCAAATCCCACCGCCACAGGAATATCTTTGCGAATTTGCTTTATGCGCTCTATCATTTCTTTCACGCCACCACCGACTTTGACGCGCACTCCCGTTACGCCAAGTGAGCTTACGCAATAAATAAAGCCCTTTGATTCGCGCACGATTCGCGTGAATCTCTCGCTATTTTGCGCCGTTGTGGGCGCGATAAAAGAAATCAAATCCACCCCATTTGCCTCGCACACGCTCTTAAATTCACCCTTTTCCTCAAAAGGCACATCGGGCAAAATAAGCGCATTCATCTGTAAATCCCTCATTTGCGTGATGAATCGCTCCTTTCCATAAGAAAATACGACATTTGCATAAGTCATAAAGGCTAGATTCGTAGCGCATTTCTCCCGCACTCGCGCTAGAGATTCAAAGATTTTTTGCGTATTTATGCCAGATTTTAGCGCATTTGCATTAGCATTAGTGATGACTTCACCTTCCGCCGTGGGGTCAGAAAACGGAATGCCAATTTCAATCAAATCCACACCCTCTTGCGCCATTACTTCAATAAGCCTCTCACTCGCCTCTATGCTAGGATAGCCATAAGTGATAAAGGCGATAAAGGCTTTGTGATTTGCAAAAATATTATTCATACACTTCCTCCCCGCGATACCGCGCAATCGCCGCACAATCCTTATCTCCACGCCCTGAGAGTGTAACCACCACAAGTGAATCTTTAGGCAGATTTGGCGCGATTTTGCGTAAATAGCCAATCGCGTGGGCAGATTCAATGGCGGGGATTATGCCCTCTAAGCGCGAGAGATATTCAAACGCACTTACTGCCTCATCATCGGTGATTGCTTCATATTTTGCGCGATTTGTGGTGTGTAAAAAGGCGTGTTCTGGTCCAATACCCGGATAATCTAATCCCGCGCTTATGCTATATACAGGCGCGATTTGCCCAAAGTCATCTTGGCAAAAGAGTGATTTCATTCCGTGAAAGATTCCCATTCTGCCCGTGTTTATCGTTGCTGCGGTTTCCGCCGTGTCTATCCCGCGCCCTGCTGCCTCTACACCCACAAGCGCGACTTCTTTATCCTCTAAAAAGTGATAAAAGCTCCCCATAGCGTTGCTCCCACCGCCTACACAAGCGATTACCATACTTGGCAGACGCGATTCACGCTCTAAAATCTGCTCTTTTATCTCGCGTGAAATCACTGCTTGAAAATCGCGCACGATTGTAGGAAAGGGGTGCGGTCCCATAACGCTACCTAGCACATAGTGCGTATCATCTATGCGCTTTGTCCATTCTTTCAAAGTCTCGCTCACAGCGTCTTTAAGCGTGGCAGTCCCGCTATCCACGCTATGCACTTTTGCGCCCAAAGGTCGCATACGATAGACATTTAGGGCTTGGCGGATACAATCCTCACGCCCCATAAATATTTCGCATTCTAACCCCAAAAGTGCCGCTGCCGTAGCCGTAGCCACGCCGTGCTGTCCTGCGCCTGTCTCGGCGATTATGCGCGTTTTACCCATTTTTTTTGCCAAAAGGCTTTGCCCAAGCACATTGTTGATTTTATGTGAGCC
>JBNMJF010000117.1:0-6050 GCA_050873665.1 Helicobacteraceae bacterium | reverse complement strand
GATTAAATAAATGCGTGTTTTAATCATAGAAAACGATGAAAACTTAGGCGAATCGCTTAGCGATGCGCTTAATGAAAAAAAATATCAAACGGACATCGCAGAAAATCTAAAGGACGGCAAATACTATATCAGTATTCGCAACTACGACTTAATCATCTCAAATTGGAATCTAAGCGATGTAAGTGGCGTGGATATCATCAATCAGATTAAAGAAAAAACGCCCAAAGTCGCTGTCATCATCATCTCCCACAGAGACGAGCCAGAAGTAGAAGTAAGGGCGTTAAACGGCGGAGCAGATGACTTTATACGATTTCCTTGCACTAATGAAGTCTTTGTCGCGCGAGTGGAAGCGAGACTGCGTTCGTGGGGTAGCAATCTAATCGAAATTGAGGACTTACTAATCAACCCCGATGAGGAAAAAATCGTCTATAAAGGCGTAGAAATCGAAGTCAAAGGCAAACCATTTGAAGTGCTAACGCACCTTGCAAAGCACCGCGACCAAATTGTCAGCAAAGAGCAGCTTTTAGACGCGATATGGGAAGAGCCAGAGCTTGTTACGCCCAATGTCATCGAAGTGGCAATCAACCAAATCCGCCAAAAGATGGATAAACCTTTGCGAATCTCTACGATTGAAACTGTGCGCAGGAGGGGATACCGATTTTGCTATCCAAAACCAGCAGGGAGTGAGTAAAAATTCACTACAATTTGTTCTGGGGTATGCGATTTTGCAGATTTTGGAATTTTCGGGGTTTCGCAGACCATTAGTCTAGTCTCAACCCCAAAAATTCCAAAAAACTACAAAAGCCACACCGCCATTACTTCGATTGTGATTCGCGTTGCGAATCAGCTACGAATCTAGCGAGAATCTATAATATTTCGTCATTGCGAGGTGAATCGTCGAATCGCCAAAGCAATCCAAAGTAAAAATCAATCCGCACGAAGTGCGAATCTTTGCAAAAGTTTTTGCTACTTTTTGCTTTTGCAAAAAGTAGAGTCTCCTCCCTCTCGTCATTGCGAGGCGATTTGCACGAATCGCCGAAGCAATCCAAATCACATAATTCCACCAAATACCAAATCTACTAAAAAAGCAAATCAAATATTCACATTTTTTTTGCTAGAATTGCGCCATTTATTTTTAACAAAAAGGAAAATCTTTGAAACTAACTAATCTCTACGCTCCCCCCCCCATAAGCGATTTGGCAAAAATACCCAAAACGCCACAAACGCCCAAAATACGCTTTATATCATCATTCCCATTTACAATGTCGCGCCTTATTTGAAAGAGTGCCTTGATTCTATCCAAGCGCAAACTTACGCAAACTTCAAAGCACTTATGATAGATGATTGTAGCACCGATAATTCAGCGCAAATAGCAATGCAATACGCCCAAAATGACGCGCGATTTATCTTACTGCACACGCCGACAAATCAAGGCATTGGAATGGCACGAAATGTCGGATTAGACTATATCTTTGCCACGCTTAAACCCACCGAGCGCGACTATATCGGCTTTGTGGATAGCGATGATGTGATTGCACTAGATTATTATGAAAATCTCATCTATTGCCTAGAATCACACGCTAAGCAGGGCATTATGGTGGCAAAAAGTTTTAATCCCTATCGTTTTAAGCACAAACATTATAATAAATCAATTTTTGCCTATCGTGGGCGCAAATCGCGCGGTGGAATCACACGCAGAGGTAACAAAAAAATCGCGCAATGGCTCACACTTTATCGCGCTCTATTTTTGGAGCATTTGCGCTATCCGCCCACGCGTTTGGGCGAGGATATAGTCTTTGGCAATATCGCAAGTGCGCTTAGTCCGCAAGTCGCATACACTCGCACAGCGCGATATTTCTACCGCCAAAGGCAAGGCTCACTAGTGAAACTATGGCAATATTCTTATGATGAATATTTTGCGAATTTTGCCTATATGCCAGAGCATTTTGTGAAATTTGACTTGCTAAGGACGCATAAAATTGATATTTCACTAGTGCAAAATATGCCTGTAGGTGCGGAAAATGAATGTTTTAAGCGATTGCAAGATTTGGTGTGTGGGTATAATTTTGATAGTGTGATTTTGGATTTTAATCCAAATTTGCGCTTGATTGTCAAATCAAAGGATTACGCGGAATTTCGCGCTGGGTTAAAAACGCCACTAAAAGAGCGAATCCGCCGATATTTTCGCATAGATATTAGGACAAGGCGAATCTATGTCAAACTCTTTGGCAAGGTGCTAATCGATAAAGCGTGGCGATAGAAAGGTGCAATAACACGCGCTTCCACCGCATTTTGACGCATAAAAAATATGTCAAAATTTTATAAAAAATCTTTTTATATAAGATTTAATTTATACAAAAATAGCTAGAATTTCAAAATATTTTTTGAATTTTTACACAAAGGCAAACTATGAAATGTGAAACTATTACTATCGCAAATCAAAAAGGTGGCGTTGGCAAAACTACGACTGCGGTGAATCTCGCCGCATCACTCGCATACAAGGGCAAAAAGGTGCTTCTTATTGACGCCGACCCGCAGTCAAACGCCACTACGAGTTTAGGAATCCACCGCAACGATTTGGATTCATACCTTTATCATGTGCTTACAGGCGCGAAAAAACTCTCTCAAATTATCACCAAAACCGACACTAGAAATCTTTTCCTAGCTCCGTCAAATATCGGGCTAGTGGGCTTTGAAAAGGAATTTTATGCAAAAAAAACGCAAGGGCGCGAGTTAGTCCTAAAGAAAAAAATCGAAGAAGTGCTCGATGAATACGACTTTATCATTATCGATTCGCCACCTGCGCTAGGACCGCTTACGATGAATGCGCTAAGTGCTTCTGATTCGGTGTTAATTCCTATACAATGCGAATTTTTCGCACTAGAGGGCTTGGCACAGCTTTTAAACACGATAAAGTTGCTAAAAGAGCAAATCAACCCGAATCTTAGCATTAAAGGCTTTTTGCCTACGATGTTCGCATCGCAGAATAATCTCGCAAAGCAGGTGGTTTATGATTTGTCGCAACATTTTGATAAATATATGTTTAAGGATATGGACGCGCAAAATCTCATCATTCCGCGCAGTGTGAAATTAGCCGAATCGCCTAGCTTTGGCAAACCCATTTTGCAATATGACATTCGCTCAAATGGCGCGGTGGCTTACCAAAACCTTGCCGAAGCCATTTTGCAGGGAGCATAATGGCTAAAAAACAAGCTTTAGGGCGCGGACTTGGTGCGCTGATTGGCGAGATGGAAAAGGCTTACGAGCAGAATTTGGGCGATGATTCGCAGCTCGTGGTGGAAATCGACATTGATTTAATAAAGCCCAATCCATTCCAGCCACGCAAGAATTTTAATGAATCTAGCATTGCCGAGTTAGCCGAATCTATCAAAGAATACGGCGTTTTGCAGCCCATTTTAGTCTATGAGGAAAATAATGAATTTTTCCTAATCGCAGGAGAGCGCAGACTTCGCGCATCTAAAGTGGCGAAATTGCCTTCGATTCGCGCGATTGTGGCGGATATTAAGCCAGAGAAACTCCGCGAAATGGCGTTGATTGAAAATATCCAGCGTGAGGACTTGAATCCCATTGATTTGGCTTTGTCTTATAGTGCGCTCATTAAGGATTACAATATTACGCAAGATGAGTTAGCGCAAAAGTTGCAAAAATCCCGTCCGCAAATCACCAATACTTTGGCATTGCTAAAGCTTCCAAAAAATGCGCAGGATTTGCTGATTGAAGGCAAAATCACGCAAGGACACGCCAAAATCTTAGTAAATTTGGACGCAAAAGACTTAAAAATCGCGCTTGATTCAATCATCGGGCAGAAATTATCCGTAAGCCAAAGCGAAAAATTAGTGCAACAACTAAAAGGTGGCGAATCTGCGACATTCGCTAAAGACACAAAGGATTCGCGTAAAGATTCACGCGAATCTAAGGGCGAATCCAAAGTTTCGCCAGAGCTTGAATCCGCACTTAAAAAATTAGCTATGATTTTTAAAAATCTCAAAGTGGATTCTAAAATAAATGGCGATTCGCTAGTGTTAAAGTTTCAAAATAAGGAAAAAATTACCACTTTATTAAAAAAATTGGAAAAAATCTAGGAATTTCTTGTGAAAATAAGATATACTTTGATAAATTTTAAATTTTAGGGAGGAAATATGGGCATAAGTTTGAATCCGCAGTTAATGCTACTTGTATTTGTGATTTTCATCGCCTCTATATATTTGCTAAATAAGTGGCTGTATCAGCCAATTTTTAACTTTATGGATTCGCGTGATGCGATGATAAAAAATGACTTGGATAATGCAAGTGGCAATGATAGCGAGATAGAAGCGATAAATGCGGAGCGACAAAATATCTTAGATTCGGCGCGTAAGGAAGCGACTGCTATCAAAGAAAAGGCGCTGTTAGAGGCAAAGGCGGAGTATGAAAGGCAGATTGAAGCATTAAAGGCGGAAAATGAAAAGGATTTGGCGGTTTTTTTGGAATCGGCGCAAAAAGAAAAGCAAAGCATTAAATCCGCGCTTTTGGCGCAAATGCCAGAATTTCAAAAAAGCCTAAATGCTAAAATCAAGCAAATTTAAGGAGGGCGCGATGAATCAAAGATTTTATTTTTTAATAGCGTTGATTTTGCCTGTGTTTGCGTGTGCATCGGAGGTTAGCATAGAAAATAGCGACTTTGTAATGCGAAGTGTGAATTTTGTGATTTTTGTCGCGCTTTTGTGGTGGCTAGTGGCAAAATGGATTAAAGGCGCACTAAAGGCTAGAGCTGAAAATATCGCCTCGCAATTAAACGCCGTGCAGGACAAACTCGCGCAATCTAGGGCAAAAAAAGAAGAGGCTTTAAAAGAGTTAGAAAAGTCCAAAAGTTTGGCAAAGGACATTGTTGAGGGCGCAAAAAAGGAAGCAAATATTTTAGCTGATGGCATAGCCCTGCAGTGCAAAAATGATAGCGAAATGCTACGCAAATCCCACGCAGAGCGACTAAATTTTGAGCAAAAGCGTATCAAAAAAGCTATAATTGCGGAAGTTTTGGACGAGCTTTTGAGCGATAAAAATATCGCGCTTGATAAAAAAGCATTTGTTGAGATTCTAACTAAGAGGGTAGCGTGATGAATTCCATTCCAGCTAAAAAATATACAAAGGCGTTGGTGAGCGCACTAAAGGATAGCGAGATTGAATCTGCGCTAAAGTTGCTAGAAAAAATGGCAAATAGCTTTGCGGATTCGCAGTTTTGTAGCGTAATGGATTCGCCATTTGTGCAGAAATCTAAGCGTTTGGAGCTAATTTTGGAGGCTTTTAGCATTAAGGATAAAAAGCTAGTAAATTTCCTTAAGCTACTAAATGAAAAAAATCGCCTAAGTGAGATTCCAAACATTTATGAGGAGCTAAATCGCTACATTCGCGCGAAAAATAACGAATATGAGCTAATCGTGCAGTCGAATTTCACGCTAGATTCGAGTGATTTGGAGCATATTAAGAAGCAATTAGAGCGCAAACTAAAGGTTTCGCTATTTGTTTCGCAGAAAAAAAGCAATATCGAAGGGATAAAGCTTTTTGTCGATGGTATGGGCTTGGAAGGCGCGTTTTTAAAGCAGAGCTTTACAAATGGCATAAAAAATCATATCTTAAAAGCATTTAATTAAAACAAAAGGAGAGTAAAAATGTCAAGTAAGATTCAAGTAGATGAGATCAGCTCGATTATCAAGCAAAAAATCGAAGATTTTGAGCTGAAAATCGACATAGATGAGGTAGGCACGGTTATCAACTATGCTGACGGCGTGGCTCGTGTATATGGGCTAAAAAATGTAATGTATTATGAAATGGTAGAGTTTGAGACAGGCGATAAGGGCTTGGCGTTGAATCTCGAGGATAACAGCGTTGGCGTGGTTGTGCTAGGTGCTGGGCGAGAAATCAAAGAGGGCGTTTCTGTCAAAAGGCTTGGCACTCTTATGAGTGTGCCTGTGGGCGATGCGGTTGTAGGGCGCGTGGTAAATGCGCTAGGAGAGCCGATTGACGGCAAAGGTGCGATTGAGGCAAAAGAGCAT
>JBNMJF010000116.1:0-6070 GCA_050873665.1 Helicobacteraceae bacterium | reverse complement strand
TCATTTGTGATTTTCCCACTAAAAGCAGTGATGAATCCATACTCTAAGCCAGAGACATTATAACGCCCAGATTCATAAAAGAAATTATGCGCTACGAATGGTGTTAGGATAAAGTAATAGTTGTTGTTTTGGGTGCTTTGTGTGGTGCGATTCGCAGTTGTGATTCTACGGCGAGTGATAGTGCGATTCGTGGTATTTTGATTCATAATGGAATTGTTTGAATCGCTTTTGTAGGCAAAGGATTCATTTGATTGTAGGGCTAAATCCACTAACTCGTCATTACGAGTATTCGTAGAATACGAAGCAATCCATTTGGATTCACCAGATTCATTTGTGGATTGCCACGAAAATTCACTTCGTTCATTTTCTCGCAATGACGAATCCACCCACTCGTCATTACGAGTATTCGTAGAATACGAAGCAATCCATTTGGATTCACCAGATTCATTTGTGGATTGCCACGAAAATTCACTTCGTTCATTTTCTCGCAATGACGATACTTTTTTCACCCTACGAATCACACGCCTTTGTAGAGTGCGTTTGTGTTTTGTTTGCTTATGCGGATAAATCATATTATTGCTTTGCAAGTAAAGGTTAATCATCGTTTTGATATTGGATTTGTAGAGCATTCCCATTGTGCCGTATTGCAGATTCATACTCACTACGAAATTATCACCACTTTTTGATAGCGTATAAATATCATTGCGAGTTGAAAGCCTAGAGAAATCAACGCCTAAAGCGGTGTAAGTATTTCCATTTCTATCAGTGGCGACTTTGTTTATAGAATATTCCTTACCTAGCTCAAAGTTAGCTCCAAAGTCTAACAAGATTCGAGAATTTTTATCTTTAAATGAAGCACTGCTACCACTATAGCCAGTAGATATTACAAGGTGAGAATTATTTTGCGCTTTTGTTGTGGCGGTAGTGCCATTATATCCACTAAAAGCCAAAAAATCATCTGCTGTTTCATTTATCATCATTGAATAATTTTGGATTATAAAATTAGCATTTTGTCCTGCGCTAAGATTAGCACCTTGTATAGCGCCTTGCGTAGAATAAACACTCATAATCCCAAAATTATTTATCGTTATATAAATGGGTATGTCTTGATATTGAGAAGTGCTAATTGTCCCCATAAAGCCGTAATTTGTTAGATTGCCTATGCCACCGCTATTATTGCCAAGATAGATATGCCCTGTAAGTGTGCCGTAGTTTATAAAATTACTGATAGAATAATGTGCTCTGCTATCAATAACGCTAATGGTAGTTCCTGTGCCACCACCATTATGTAGTATGCCATAGTTGATAAAAGTGCCAATATTAGCTCCAATCAACAATGAATCGCCCATACTAAAATAAATATTGTTTGTAATTTCGCTTTGTGGAGTATTTATGGTGCATCTTTGCCCAGCGGTGCAAAGTGAGTTTAGCTCAACGGCATTTAGATTTGGTGAGTTTAGCGGAAATGCAAGGATTATAATTAAGACAAGCGCATTCCCCCCCCCCCTATGGTGAGAGCATCTATGAAATCTCCTTAAGTCTATCATCATAAATCCTTTTATGAAATAAAAGCAAATATCGGCAAAATGCGACTTTATCGATATAAATTTATGCTTGATTGGAGAAAATTTGTAAATTGTGTAGATTTTGGTAATTTTTATGGCGAATCAAATAGATTAAAGTCTAGTGGATAAGGGGACTCTACTTTTTGCAAAAGCAAAAAGTAGCAAAAACTTTAGCAATGACTCGCACTTCGTGCGAATTTTATTTTACTTTGGATTGCCACGACTTGCCTTTAGGCAAGTCTCGCAATGACAAAATATTACAGATTCGCGCTAGATTCGTAGCCGATTCGCTTTAGCGTAATCGCAATCGAAGTAATGGCGGTGTGGCTTTTGTATTTGTAGAAAATTTTGGGATAAAACTAGACTAAAGTCTGTTGATTCCCAAAATTTTCTACAAGTGCGAAATCGCATACCCCAGAACAAATTGAGCAAACGCAAAGCTAAAATTCGCCTCATAGCTCTCTTTCACACAATATAGCACCGCGTCCATACACCCCGCTAACGAAAATAGCCAAGTCTTATGCGCAAAAAGCCAATCTAATTTTTTCGCCTTTTTGCTCATCTCATCATTTGCGATTTTGGTGGTGATTTTGGTTAGCTCCATTTCTTGGTGGAAAATGTAGCTCTGCGTGGCTTCATTAAATATTTGCAAAAATTTTTTCGAGCTAAAAAGCCCTTTGATTTTTTCGATTTTATCAAGCACCAAATCGATTTTTTTAAAGTCAATTTCTTCTAATTTTTGCTCTTTATTTAGTCGCTCTAATTCATCACAACACCCTGCTACCTCCAAAAATAACGCCTCTATTTTTGCTTTTTTTGCGCTTCCGTATTTTAAAATTTCTTGCACTTTTTTGGTGGCTTTTTTTAGATTTGCGTTAATCTCTGATTGGCTAGGATATTCTAAGATGATTCGCTCTTTTTTGTGGCTAGTATCTACGCCTTTTAATGCCTCACTAAAGGGCATTTCAATCGTATGGGGAATCTTCGCACCGCCCTCTGTGGCGTTGATAACGCGAATCCTATCCTTTGTCTCAAAAATATCTCTCGCAAAAAATTTCAAAAACATATCCCAAACTTGCGTAGATTCGACAAATCCACCCCCGCCATATTGCTCCACCAAAATCTTTGGCTTTCCGCTTAGCTCATTTTCGCCATAAACTGCGCCCTTGCTGTGGCTTTTTCCGTCCTTTGCGAAAGCCAAATCCTGCCCGATGAAAATGCAAGTCTCAAACCCGCTATGCACCACTAACTCGTAAGCCATATTTGCCGCGCTCATTCCAATGCCGACATAGCCGTATTCTTTAATCTCAAAGTAGCTCGTGTAGCCAAATGGACGCTGTGAGATTTGCAACGCCCCGCCTTTTTTCACAATCTCATCAAGTAGCTTTTTGTGCGCAATAGAGGTGATTTCAAAGATTACGCCATCAAAAAAGCGCGATTCCACCACTTCGTAAAATTTCGCCGTAAGCTCCACGCGCTCCATTGACAGCACAATGTCTGGCTTTATGCCATTTTCGCACAAAATGGGGAAAGACGCATCGACACAAAAAATCGTTACAAAATCTTGCATTTTTTTTAAAAGCGGTAATTGCTTATTTAGGCTTGGACCTGTGGAGACAATCACCGCGTGGGTGGTATTTTTCGCTTTTCTTATTAGCTCATAAAGCGTGGGATTTTTTAGCATTAGTGGCAAATTTGCGATATGATGCTTTATGCCCGTGATTGCGTCCTTGCTGTCATTGCCTAAAGACGCCACGCCGTGTTCGATAATGCTAACAAAAAGTTTATTGATTCGCCCTGCCAAGTCCAAAAAATTATCATAATATTCGTTAAAAATGTGGAGATTGTAAAGTTTGCCGTGCATTAGGGCATTGCGATTTTGGCTAAAAAATGGGGTGAGATTTTCCGTGCTCACACTATTTGCGTCAAAAAGCACTAGCTTTCGCGCCAAAATCTCATCGCTAAAATCCACCAAATTTAGCACGATAAAAATGATTTCCAAATTCGGCTCAAATATCATTATTTGCTTGTGTGCGGGGTTTGCAAAAAGCATTTTATAAAGCACACCATTGCCGAATCCAAAAAAGTAAAGATAAGGGTAGAGTGCGTAGGGCGCGAGAGAATTAAAGATTTTTGTGGTGGATTCAACGCTGTTATCTAAAAAAAGCACCGATTCGCGCTTTTTATCCACTATATTTATGTCCGCCGAATCCTTGCCGATAAAGACTTCAAAATCCGTATTTGGCGTAACTTTAAGCAAATTTTGATAAAGCGCAGAATCTACGCGCAAAATTGCCTCTAAATTTTTTTGATAAATATTCATATTGCTCCAAATTTTGCGTTAGCTACAATCGAAGTAATGGCGGTGTGGCTTTTGTATTTGTAAGAATTTTTGGGATTGAGACTAGACTTGGTGTCTGCGAAATCCCAAAAATTCTTACAAGTGCGAAATCGCATACCCCAGAACAAATTGCCAAATAAAAAGACGAATTTGCGTAATTATTGCAATAATCGCAATACATTCTGTTGCACTAAATTCGCCTGTGCCATCGCAAAACTTCCGCTTTGCGCCAAAACATTATGTTTGCTAAATGTTGCGCTCTCCGCCGCAAAATCCACATCGCGGATTAGCGATTCGGCGGCTTTGACATTGACTTGCGTTACGGAGACATTGTTTATCGTTGAGACTAGCTGAATCTGCACTGAGCCTATGTCTGCGCGTATTTTATCAAGCTGAATCCTTGCAGATTCCGCCATATCCATAACCACCATCGCGCCTTTTAGGCTCGTAACTCCCGCGCCTATGCCGTTAATGTTTAGCTGTGCTTGGGCTATGTTTGCGTTTGCGCCTGATGCTGAGGCGATATTAGCATCAAATATTCCCCGCACAGCACGCAAGTTCACCGTGTATTCTGCGATGCCTTGCTCGGAGTGAAAGCCTATGTGGCTGTAATTTACGCCTGAGACGATAATATCCCGTGCGTCCGTGCGAATGAGCGTTAGTCGCCCGACAATGGCGTGATTATCGCCATCAACGCCTACAAAGTTCCCACCGCCAAAGACTTCGTGTCCTTCAAGCGTTTTAATGCTAATGGCGCGTCCGTCCATACTACGCAAATTTAATCGCCCCGTAATGTCCGTAAATGCCTCCACGCCCGTATCCTCTTTGACAGAGTTTATCGCATTGATTAGCCGTCCATCGCTGTCGTTTTTGCGCACATCATTGACATTCCCAATCTGTGTGCCATTGATTGTAAGTCCGCGAATCGTGCCAGAAAGCACCGCACTAGAGCCTGTCGCCATTACATTATACGCCGCGCGGACGCCCAAAGTGTTAGAATTTTTGTTGATGACTTCCGCTAGGACGCCAATCCCTGTCCCAGCACTATGCGAGATTTTAACGGTTTCTAACTCAAAACTTTTGATTCCATCGACTTGCACCATATTTAGCGCGACTTCGGTTAGATTGTCCTTGCCGTTTTCTGGCTCCATACCATCGCCACTGAAACTAGAACTCTCTAACCGAATATGCCCGATTTTATCGCTACTTGTAGGACCGATAGACGCCTTAACCGTGGTGTTTGAGTAATCGCCGATTTGAAATTCTTTGTTAGAAAACGAGCCTGAAAGCATTTGCATTCCGTTAAAGCTCGTGGTATTTGCGATATTATCCAATTCCTCTAGCAAGCGCCGTATGTCGCTTTGCAATGCGCGTCTAGACTCCGTGCTTTGCCCGTCCTGCGCTGCTTGAATCGCCTTTACTTTTATGGTGTCAAGTATTTTTAACTGCTCGTCCATCGCCTTATCTGCGATTTGAATCATACCAATAGCGTCATTTGCGTTACGCACCGCTTGTCCCAAGCTCTCACTTTGGCTACGAAGCGAATCCGCAATCGCCATACCAGAGGCGTCATCAGCGGCTTTATTAAGTCGCAAACCGCTACTTAGCTTTTCAAGCGAGTTATGAATGCTTCTATTATTCTGCACCCCAATGGTATGCGCATTTAACGCCGAAATATTGGTGTTTATCCTAAAGCTCATCTAACTTCCTTTGTGTGAGATTTTTGAGCGATTCAAGCAAAATGCGTTCCGTAAATTTGTTTTAAGAAAAATTGCGGTAATTATTTAGGTAAATCTATGATTTGCCAAAGCAATCCACAATAAAATAAACTCGTCATTGCGAGAATCGCATAGCGATTCGTGGCAATCCAAACATAAAATTTTCCCACATATTTTATTTTTTTTAAAATTTTTTTATTTTCACCCTTGCAAATGACAGCATTTGTCGCGCTGATTTTTTAAAATTTCAATCGCAAAAATATCAATAGCGAATCCTTAAATAAAATTTCGTTAAAATTTTTGGCTAAAAATACTTTCAAAAAAGGCACAACAAATGACACACAATTCACACAAATCTAAAGATTTTAAAGACTCCAAAGACACTTCCGCTACTAGGATTTTGCTTATTATCCGTGAGATTTGCAATGGCAAGGATATAAATACGC
>JBNMJF010000115.1:0-6123 GCA_050873665.1 Helicobacteraceae bacterium | reverse complement strand
CGCTACATAACGCAGATAACGAAGTGCTTGAGACATTGCAAACCCTGCAATCTAAAAAGCATAATTTGCAAATCATCAAAGAACCTTTGGACTACTTAGAGGCAAGGGAGGATTTAGAGCGCACATTAAGGGAATATGAGAGTGGCGAAGCGGTGCTTTATACATTAGAGGAAGTAAGGGAGCGCACAGGCAAATATTTAGAAAAACTCGCAAAACAAAATCTATAAAATGAATATTGTCTTTACGGAAAATTTTGAGGTAAGGCTAAAGGCTATTTTGGACTTTATTGCCTTGCATAGTGTGAGTAGAGCTGTTTTATTTCACAATGAACTTTACGCAAAAATCGCCAAAATCCCACAAATGCCACATAGCTTTCGCAAAAATCAACTACTTAATAACGAAAATGTGCGTGATATGATTTATAAAGGCTATGTCGTGGTGTTTAAAATTGTGCCTGAATCTATTGTAATTTTAGGCATTTATAAGCATAATCTTTGGAATCCAAGCGATTCATAAAATCTAACACGCAACCCAATTTTTATCCAAAGCGGACAAAAAGTTGTCCGTTTTATTGTTTAAAATTTCATCGTTTTTTTAGATTTCACAATAAAAAGGAGCAAAACGATGAAAAAACAAAACTTTACAAGCGAAATAAAAATCGCCATAGTGGGCGTAGGTGGCGGTGGTTGCAATACGATAAATTACATACGGGAGAACAATAACTTTGCCTACCTATCCAAAGTTAGCCCAAAGAAACTTGCGGATTTTCTTGCAAACGAGCATTCGCAAACCATTGCGCTAATTGCGGCAAATATGGACTCAAATAGTGCGACAGAAATGCTTAGCTATTTTTCAGACGAAGAGAGAGCGGATATAGCGGACAAAAGAGAATCTGTAGATAACATTTCCCCGCAAATTGTTAAGCGCGTTTCCTATACGCTTGAAAATAAACTTGTATCGTTTATGAATTGCAAAGTCGAAGTGAGAAAGGCATACATTGCGTTAGATACAGACAAAATGGTGTTACTAAATAGCGTAGCGGATAATAAGATTCAGCTTGGCGAAAAGACTACGCAAGGGTTTGGCGCGGGTATGGACGCAGAGTTAGGCGCAAAAAGCGCGAAGGAAAGCTATGATGCGATTAAAGATGTGCTAAAAGATTCAAATATCGTGCTAATCACAGCTGGGCTTGGCGGTGGCACAGGCACAGGCGCATCGCCCATAGTCGCGCAAATCGCCAAAGAAATCGGCGCATTAAGCATTGCGGTGGTTACTACGCCATTTGAGATTGAGGGCAAAGCGCGAGGGCGAATCGCTCAAAATGGCTTAGATGAGCTTAAAAATGCGGTGGATAGCCTTTTTGTACTTCCTAACGAAAAGTTGCTATCTATCATTGATAAGTCGCTTGGCGCGAAAGATACTCTAACAATCTTAGATAGCATTTTGGCTAAAACTCTACTTGGTTTGGCGAATATAGTCTCAAGCGATGATGGGCTTAGCATTGATTTTGCGGATTTAGACATTGTGCTAAAACAAAAAGGGCTTGGGCTTATCGGCGTGGGCGAAAAGGACGGCGCAGATTCAGCGGTAAATGCGATAAAAGAGGCGATGAAATCGCCTTTGTGTGGTAGCTTTGAGGGCGCAAAATGCGCGATTATCCACTATAGGATAAATGAAAAATACCCCGTGCAAGAAATAGCCACAGCAAACGCTATCGTGCAACAGCAATTAGATGAGGACGCATTTTGCAAGGTGGGGTGGAGCTTTGACAACTCGCTAAAGCCAAATCAAGTCAAAGCCACGCTAATAATCACGGGGCTAAAAAATGCGTAGTTTTTGCGAATCCTTAAATAAAATTTCGTTAAAATTTTTTCATAAATTTTTGCGATAAAATACTTTTAAAAAAGGCACGGCGATGACACAAAACGCACACGATTCATATCGCACCACAAATCCACACATTGCGGTGGATTCGCACACCCGCACACTTGAGGGGGGGGGAATACACCTCTTTATTTAGCCCTTTGCCGAACCCACGAATCGCATTCTAAAAAATCCGCACGAAGTGCAAATCTACGCCCACGCAGTCATTACTCAAGCGTAGCGAAGTATCCGCTTAAAAGTTTTTGCTTCGTTTTGCTTTTGCAAAACGAAGAGTCCCCCTATCCCCTAGACTCTAATCCACAAAGTAAGGTTGCTTTGATTCGCTCTTATGTCATTGATTTTATTCATTGTTTGAAATCTCGTGCTTTGGATACTTCGCTACGCATAAATGCTACGCTCAGTATGACAAAAATGTTTGGATTGCTTTGGCGCAAATTCACACGCTTTGCACACAATTCGCCCACGAATCCAAAGGCAAATCAAAAGCGATTTATGGCGATTCAAGGCAATCCCACGCACGAATCCATAAAACTCATAGTCCGCGATGACTCTAAACTACATTTCAACTTAAAGGATAGAAAATGGCGGAATTAAAATTAGGCGATGAAACGATAGCAAATATCGATGAGTTAAGAGAGCATTACAGCTTTAGCGATATTTTTGAAGTATTTAAAAGTGGCGAATTGGTCGCGTGGTGCGATAAAAATGGATATAGCGATGAAGTAAAGGCGGTGGAATCTTTGGCAAAAGATTCGCCAAAGTCGCCACATTTGAAATTATATGAGATTTTCAATGGCGCGGATAAAACGCCACAATGGCTAAGGGATTATTTTGCGCTGTATAGCAAGTGGGAGCAAAAGCAAGATGAGCTATCGGCTTTGCTAGATAAGGCATTGCCACTATATGAATCACTTGAAAAGAATGATTACGCTGAGAGCGAAGCGGATAAAAAAGAGCGCGAATCGCTAGATTATAAGATAAGTGAAATAGAGTGCGTTGCTATGGATATTTATTTTGAATGCGCAAATTTCAATATATCTAATGATGAAAATGACACAAAGGAAACATTGCGTAGCACGAGACTTTCTTTTGGTTTAATGTCTTTATATATGCACACAATGCAATCATACCAAATCAAAAGGGCAAAAATCACAGAAATACAAGTGAATATGACATTAAAGGAAGCCGAATCGATGAGCGAGGAACAGCTAAAAACGCCTTTATCAGAGATTCTTAAAAAATATGATTCATAGTCCGCGATGACTCTAAACTAGATTTTAATACTAAAGGAGAAAAAATGGCATTACCCATTATGACTATACCTGTTGTGGCTAAACTAGGATTAGCTACTAAATTGGGCGCAGGTGGCGTTGCGTTGTATGGAATGAAAAAGCTATATGACGCGATAAACGATTCGTTTGATGATGATGACGACGATGATGACAATGAAGTGGAAAATCCACTAAGAGAGATTTTACACGACATTGCGAAATATCATCTCACGGGCAATGACTATGCGAGGCTATGCGCGTTAGCAAATAGCGATTCAGATTTGAGTGAGGCGGATAGTGCGGAATATATCGCACTAGAGACAAAGGCAAAAGAGCCTATATGCAATGCGCTAGATAAGTTTAACTTTGCGGATTGCTTTGTGGCACTTATCAAAGAGAAGTTTAGTGATGATGAGTTAGATGACATAAAACGCTTTGATAAGAACGATGAAAATCTATCCATTGGGATTGTATTTGTGGCACTGGCATTTGATGATATTGTGCTAAAAGCAGTGCTACGAAGCGAACTCACGGGCAATCAAATGAAAGTCGTAGAGCAGTGGTGGAAATTCATCTACAATTTGGATATGGATAGCTATGAGGACGATGATGAAGATGAGGACGACTATGCGAAACTCCGCAAAATAGCGTGGGCTGATGAAATAAGCAGTGATAAAAAAATGCGTGAGATTCGGCGAATCTTAGGCGAAAGCTATGAGAAAACTATCGCGGATTTTGAGGCTATGTGCGGGGTTGTCATAGGAGCTATCAAAGGCTTTTTAGGGCAACCATTATTTGAGCTATATAGAGATAGCAAGTAAATTTTAACAAAAGGAGAAAATGATGAGATACACATTTATAGGAATGGTAGAGGATAGTTTGAGTGCGAGAGAAGCGAGAGTCTTAAGAGAATGTAGTGCGAAAAAGCCAAGTGAGCTTAGCGATGAAATGATGAGAGAGTTTAGCGAAATAGCGCAAAAGGCAAAAGCTACGCTACTAGCGAATCTAACTACGCTATCTATTGATAGGCTAATGACATTGCTTGTCGCAAATCGTAGCAATATTAACGAATTGCTATTTGGTAAAGGACTCGTGGGCAGAGGTTTTGCTGGTATTGGTAATTTTTTAAACCAAACAAAGGCAAAAGAATCCACAGAGACTATCGCTTTGGGATATTTTGGCGAGATGATTAAGGGCGAATTTACGGGCAATGAGTTTGATGAGCTTTTAGCCCTTATAAAAACACGCAATGAATACATTGATAGCAAAATCGATGATTTTAGCGATGAGCAAGAGAGCAAGTTAGAAGCATTAGCCCAAAAGGCAAGGGGCATTATCATCGCAAAAATCGAGGCGTTAGAAGCAACAGCGATTTTTGCAAGTGGCGTTGAGAGTGCTTTAAGTGAATCAAACTAAAGATTCACGCGTAAAATTGGGCGAATCTAATGGCGAATCGTGCGAATCTAAGCGAATCTAAGATTCGTAAGTCCGCGATGACTTTAAACTATGATTTTGGTATTTTGACGATTCGTTAGCGATTCGCCAAATAAGACGGCGAATAAAAAGAGTTAAATACAAAAAAGGAGTAAAAAATGTCAGCATTACAAAAATGCGAAAATTGCGGAATTGAGGTTGAGTTATTTTGCTATAAATGTGGCAAAATCGTAGGTGGCGATGAGTTTAGCGATAAAAATGCTTTGGCGCAAAATGAGCAACAACTAAAGGATTTTATCGCTAAGCTAAATAAGCCCATAGATTCAAAACCTGCGCCAAATAAGGCGGTGCAAAGGTATTTTGATGAAGTGGCGAGGATAAAAAGCGTCCTTGAAGTTTGCGCAAATGATGAGGATAGCGATGAATCTAAAAAGATTTTAAATAGCTATATAAACGAAGCGGATAATTTTCTAAATCAAAGCGAATTTTTAGAAATCGCCTTTGTAGGCACGATAAAGGCGGGTAAATCCACGCTTATAAATGCCCTGCTAAAGGCAGAATACGCAAGTGTGGATATTACGCCAGAGACGGCTACGCTTACGAAATTTAAATGGGGCAAAAATGCCGAAATGACTATAACTTTTTACACCAAAAAAGAGTGGCAAAAGCTATATGATGATGCGGTGAAAAGTGGCGAATTGTTTTTGAAAAAATACAACGAAGCCAATGCCGAATCGCATAAGGATAAATTTATAGGCAAAGATACAATCACAGAGCCTTTTAGTGTCGAATCGCTGAAAAAATACACTTCATCGAAAAAAGCGGAGCATTTTTTCGTAAAAGAAGTGCTAATTAGCTATCCTGATTTTCCTTATGAAAAAAATCTAATGTTTGTGGATACGCCCGGGCTAGATGACCCTGTGCCATATCGCTCGGAGATTACTAGGGCATATATCAAAAGCGCGAAGGTTGTGCTTGTATGCAATAGTATAAAAGCGATGAAGCAAGATGAAGTGCGCACTATTTACAGCGCATTTGACCAAAGCAGTGAGCCTAGCAAAGTGTATGTGCTTGGGACGCATTATGATACTTTGGGAAATCCAAAAGATGAGTGGGCAAAGCAAAAAGATGAATGGAGCAACTATCTAACCGCCACAAAGATAGATGATAATATAAAAGAGCGCACTTGCTATACTAAAGAGTTAGCGCAAAAAAATATCATCAATGTTTCTGGGCGAGTGGCATTGCTATGCGAACTCTACAAAAAAGGCGAGTTAAATGACAATCAAAAAGCCAAACTTTCAAGTTATTGCTATGCTATCTGTGGCAATGGCAATGTGGATAATAATATTGACAAAATGCTGAAATTCGCCAATGTGGATTCGATGCATACACGCATACAAAAGGACATTTTAAACGATGCGCAAGATATTTATAATCAAGGCGTAAAAAGAAATTACGAAAATCTGCATAGCGAAGTTATGTCGTATTTCACAGATGATATAGGCAAAAAGCAAGATACTTATGAGGCACT
>JBNMJF010000114.1:0-6123 GCA_050873665.1 Helicobacteraceae bacterium | reverse complement strand
TGGGGGGGGGGGGGGGCTTGAATGCAGGGATTCTGGCGAATTGCGAAGTCGCTCCCCTCCCCCTCCCTCACAACTCCCACCCCCGCCCCCGACGACGCTTTCAAGGTTGCGCTGTCGCGCGATTGATTTTTATTTTGGATTGCTTCGGGCAAATCTACAATTCGCCCTCGCAATGACGAATCTTGTGCCAAATCTGCGGAGTGTAATTCTAAAGACGAATCGCCACTTAAAATTCCCTCGCACAGCCATTGAAATAGTATCGGGCTATGCTTCCTCGCATCGTAACCTATTCCTACGCTTCTCCCGCCTCGCGCTATTATTTCGCGTCCTAGCTCTGCGCCGATTTGCACCACGACATTTTTATTTAAATCCTTTCCAAAAATCCCGCGAATGTCATATTCTCTAAAAATACTCATATCACACAATCCTTATTTTGCCTTTTTTAAATTTTACTTTAGCATTTTTAGCTAAAATTATATCTATTTTTTTAAGAAATTTTTGGGAAGCGTAAGCAAAATAAAGGAGTATAAATGGGCTTTAAAAAGTATTTAGATTCACTTAAGAACTACGAATCGGGCAAACCAATCGAGCTTGTGGTGCGTGAATATGAGATTTACGAAGATGATGTGATTAAGTTAGCGAGTAACGAAAATGCGCTAGGCACTGCAAAAAGCGTGGCAAAGGCGATTAAAAAAGAGGCAAAAAATGCCTTTCGCTACCCCGATGATAGCGCATTCGAGCTAAAAGAGGCACTCGCAAAAAAGCACAATATCTATCCGCAAAATATCATCATAGGCAGTGGTAGCGACCAAATCATCGATATTTTGATTAAGGCGGTGTGTGGTAAGGGCGATAAGATTCTCACCTCTGGCGTAACTTTTGCAATGTATGAGATTTATGCAAAGCAGTGCGAAGCCTCTGTGGTGCGGACAAAAAGCGATATTTTTGATGCAAATGAGATTATCGCACTAGCAAAGACGCATAAGCCAAAAATCATATTTCTATGTCTGCCAAATAACCCGCTAGGCGATTGTTTGTCGCGCGATGAAGTGTATAAAATCTTAGATTCGGTTGATAAAGATTGCATTGTCGCGCTTGATTGCGCCTACAACGCCTTTGCGAAGTTTAAGGACAAAAGCAAGGCAATCGCGCCAAATGAGCTAATCGCCACTTATCCAAACGCCATCTATTTAGGCACATTTTCTAAGCTTTATGGGCTAGGGGGCTTACGCGTAGGCTATGGAATCGCTATTGATTCAACCATTGCTACGCTTTCAAAGCTCCGTCCGCCTTTTAATATAACAAATATTTCGCTAAAAGCCGCGCTTGTCGCACTAAAAGATAAAAAATTCACTGAGAAAACGCTTAAAAATAACGCCGAGCAAATGAAAGTCTATGAAAAATTCGCTAAAGAAAATGGCATTAGATTCATCGAATCTTATACGAATTTTATTGCGTTTTTCTTTGAAAAAAGCATAGATTCAACCGCACTTTGCGATTATTTACTAAAAAACGGCATAATTATTCGCAACCTAAAAAGCTATAATCTAAATGCCGTGCGAATCACCATAGGCACGGAAAAGCAAAATAAGCAAGTGCTAAAATACATAGCCAAATTTCTTAATAAATTAGAGCAGAAAAATAAGAGCTAGTTAAGGCAAGTGCGTGGATATTAACAAACTTTTTAAGCAATTATTAGAATTATACAATCGCCTAAACAAAAAGCAAAAAGTCGCTATGATTGGCGGTGTGGTGGCGATTGTGGCGTTTTTGGCGTTTTTTATCGTATTTTCGATTCGCGACCGCAACGAAAATGCAAACTACGCCGTGCTTTTTGAGGGCGTAACGCCCAGCGATAACGCGTTAATATTGCAACATTTACAGCAAAATAATATCCCTTATAAAATCTTGCGCGAAGATACGATTTTAGTCCCCAAAGAAGTCGTCTATGAGCAACGAATCGCCCTATCAAGCAACGGAATCCCAAAAAATAGCAAAGTTGGCTTTGAGATTTTTGATGAGCAAAGTTTCGGGCTAACGGAATTTGAGCAAAAAGTCAAACTCACACGCGCCATTGAGGGCGAACTTGGGCGGACTATTGAGAGCCTAAAGCCTATCACAAAGGCTACCGTGCATATCGCTTTGCCCGATGAGAGCGTATTTGTAAGTAAGGAAGTTTTGCCCACAGCAAGTGCGGTGCTTGAGATTCGCCCAAATATGTATCTAACACCCAATCAAATTGAGGGCATTAAAAATCTAATCGCAGCGGCGATTCCAAAGCTCACAAAGGAAAATGTCGCCATTATCGACCAAAATGGCGAACCTTTGGGAAGCGATAGTGAGCAAATGGCATCGCGCGAGATGATAAACCTGCAATTAAAATACAAAAATAATTTTGAGCGAATCTTAGAGGATAAAATCACAAATGTTTTGACGCCCATAATCGGGGGCAAAGATAGGGTTGTGGCGAAAGTCAATGCGGAGTTTGATTTCTCCCAAACCAAAAGTATGCAAGAGACTTTCGACCCAAATAATGTCGTGCGCGGGGAGCAAACGCACGAGGAGCGCAAAGAGGGCGTGAGTGAGCCTGAAATCGGCGGAGTTCCCGGGGCGATTAGCAATGTGGGACCCGTGCAAGGCTTGGACGCGCTAAATAACAAGCAGATTCACACTATAAATACCACTACGACAAACTATGAAGTGGGCAAAACGATTTCGGAAATCAAAGGCGAGTTTGGGACGCTTAAGCGACTTAGCGCGGCGGTTGTTGTCGATGGGACTTATAGTTTAGTCAATGATAATGGCGTAGAAAAAATGCAATACACCGCGCTTGATGAAGCCACGATGAGCCAAATCAACGACCTTGTGAGACAAGCCATAGGATTTTCGCAAGATAGGGGCGATGTGGTGAGCGTTAGCAATTTTGAGCTAAATGCAAAAAGCGGTAGCTTTAAGCCACAGACTACGCTCGAAAAAATTATGGCGATGTTGCAACCTGTGATTCCATTGCTAAAATATGTGCTTGTGGCGATTATCATCTTCATATTCTATAAGAAAATCATCGCGCCATTTGCAGAGCGAATGATTGAAACAGAGGATAAAACCGATGAAGATGTCGAATCCTTGCTTACGCTTGATGATAGCGAGGAGGAGGCGAATCGCGAAAACGAGCTACGAAAACGCATTGAAAATCAGCTTGGTTTGGGCGATTTTAGAGAGGACGAATTGAAATACGAAGTGTTGTTAGAAAAAATCAAAACGCTTGTCGCAGAGAAGCCACAAGAGATTGCAAATCTTTTCCAAACGCTTATCCACGATGAGTTAGGCTTAGAAGATACCAAAAAGGGGGCGTAAGAGATGGCATTTAACTTGACACAAGCCCAAAGAGCGCAATATGATGAGTTTTCTATGGCGGAGAAAATTGCTATTTTGATGATTCAGCTAGGCGATGACTTGACAGGGGAGCTTTTCCAGCATTTAGACATTGAATCGATTACTGAGATTTCTAAATTCATCGCCCAAATGAAAGGCACAGATAAACTCATCGGCGCGGCGGTGTTAGAGGAATTTTACGCCATTTTCCAAAGCAATCAATACATTACGCAAGGTGGCTTTGAATATGCTAAAGAGTTGCTAATCCGCACTTTGGGCGAAGAGGAAGCCAAAAAAGTCCTAGAAAAGCTATCCAAATCAATGCAAGCAACCAAAAACTTTGCCTATCTATCCAAAGTTCGCCCACAGCAACTTGCGGATTTTATCGTTAATGAGCATCCACAAACCATTGCGCTAATTTTGGCGCATATGGACCCAAATAGTGCGGCAGAGACTTTGAGCTATTTTTCAGACGCAGAGAGAGCGGAGGTATCTATCAAAATGGCATCTTTAGGCGACATTTCCCCACAAATCATTAAGCGCGTGTCCGCAGTGTTGGAAAACAAGCTTGAATCGCTTACTAGCTACAAAGTCGAAGTGGGCGGACCACGCGCTGTGGCTGAGATTTTCAACAGACTTGGACAAAAGGCAGCAAAAACTACGCTATCCCACATAGAGCAAAGCGATGAGCAATTAGCGGCAAAAATCAAAGAGATGATGTTTACCTTTGAAGACATTGTCAAACTTGACAAAAACGCTATTATTGAGATACTCAAAGCTGTGGATAAAAAAGAGCTTACAATGGCTCTAAAATCCGCTCCAGAAGAATTAAAACAAAAATTCCTAAGCAATATGAGCCAGCGCGCAGGAGAGCAGTTCATCGAGGAATTGCAATATTTGGGTGTCGTAAAAGTGCGTGATGTCGAGGCAGCGCAACGAAAAGTCGTAGAAATCGTCCAAGCACTAAGCGAACAGGGCGTTATCTCCATAGGCGAACAAGAAGATGTTGTTGAGTAATGAAAAAAGTGTCATTGGCGCAGATGAGTTAGAAGCGCACACGATGAATAAATACGACTTTAAAACTATCACAAAGCAAGAGCTAAAGGGACATAAAAGCGATGAAAATAACGATGATGAGCCACATAAGGTTAGTAAGGCGCAAGTAGCGATGATAGAGAGCAGTTTGGAAAAGGATTTGATTGAAAAGTTGCTGAAAAAAAGCGATGATTTGAGCGCGAATCTAAAGGGCTTTGAGGAAAAGTTTGAGACGCTACAAGCCCAAAGTATTGAAAGAGAAAAAACCGCGCGTGAGGAGGGCATAAAAGAAGGGCAGATGATGGTAAATTTGGAGCTAAAAAATAGCATCGAATCTGAACGAGAAAAGATTGGAAATTCTATCATCAAGCTAGATTCGGCGATTGATAGTGCAAAAGAGCAGATTGCTAAGCTTGAATCCGAGCTTAGCGCAATCGCGCTTGACATTGCCAAAGAAGTCATCATCAAAGAGGTGAGCGAGGAGTCCGCCAAAGTCGCAGCTTCTATTGCCAAAGAGTTGCTAAAGTCGATGAGCGGGAATTTAAATGTGGTGATAAAGGTGAATCCCACCGATTTTGAGTTCCTAAACAATCTTGCGCAGGGCAAGGAAAATATCACAATCAAAAGCGATGACGCGATTGCCAAAGGTGGCGTGGTGATTATCAGCGAAAATGGCAATATCGATGGCAATATAATGTCGCGCTACAAACTGCTAAAGCAAAGCGTTATAGAAAATCTAAAAGGCTTTTGATGAGCAAAAAAAGTGCTAAAAAAACGGCAAATCTGTCGAATCTAAACGCGAATCGTGTGGATTCGAGTGCGAATCGGGCGAATCAAAGCACGAATCCCGCGAATCTTGCCGATTCAAGCGATTCAAGCGCGAATCAAGCGAATCTAAGTGTAAATCTCCCCGAGTTTGGCTCACTAAAAGGCAAAAGCATTGATGAGCTAAAAGCAATCGCAGGGCAGATTCGAGCGCGAATCATCGAAGTTTTAAGCAAAAACGGCGGACATTTAAGCTCAAATTTAGGCGCGGTGGAAATCACAATCGCAATGCACGCGGTTTTTGACTGCTACAATGACCCATTTATCTTTGATGTGAGCCACCAAATCTACGCACACAAACTCTTAAGCGGACGATTTAGCGCATTTTCCACGCTTCGCCAAACAGACGGCATTAGTGGCTTTGCAAAGCCAAGCGAATCGGACGCGGATTACTTCATCGCTGGGCATAGCTCTACTTCGCTGTCTTTGGGCGTAGGCGCAGCAAGGGCAATCAAGCTAAAGGGCGAAAATCGAATCCCAGTCATTTTAATCGGCGATGGCGCGATGAGTGCGGGGCTAATCTATGAAGCCTTAGATGAAATCGGCGACATAAAATACCCAATGATTATAATCCTAAATGACAATGAGATGAGCATAAGCAAACCCATTGGCGCGATGAGTAAATATCTCTCCACCGCCACCGCAGGGCGCGTCTATCAAGGAATGAGGGAGAAAATCAAAGGTTTGCTTAGCAAAATGCCAGACAGCGCGACATTTATGGCAAAGCGATTTGAAGAATCGCTCAAGCTAATCACCCCGGGCATTTTGTTTGAAGAGCTTGGGCTTAGCTATATTGGTCCAATTGACGGGCATAATATCGCTGAGCTAATTAGCATTTTTCAAAAAGCGAAAGATTTAAAAAAGCCCGTGTTAATCCACACGCAGACGATT
>JBNMJF010000113.1:0-6144 GCA_050873665.1 Helicobacteraceae bacterium | reverse complement strand
ATACCAAGTCAAGTGCGACAAGATTCATACTGCGCGACTTTTCACCCGCATCGCCATTGGATAAATGCCGATGGCCAAAGCGCACAAGTAGCCCGAAATCAAAGGGTTTGTAGATGATTAGCTCGGGATTGTAGTCGGTGCTGCGAAATGGGCTTGAGATGCTTTTTGAATACATTTGAAAAAAGCTCTTTTGTGTGTAGGCAAAATACGCGCCAACGCCCCAAAACAAGTCCTTTACGATACTTGCTTTCGCGCTAATTTGCAACTTCACTTCAAACTTTTTATATGGTCTGTCATAGGGGCTATCAAATATTTGGGTTTGGTAATATAGGGGCAAAAAGTAGTTTTCATTATGCATAGAAAATCGCTCAATTAGGCTTTTTAGCAAGTCCGAATCATCGTCATAATCGGGGAATTCTGGGTCATAAGTGTTTGTAAGGGAATCAGATTGTAATAAATCGGTGGTGGATTCGGTGCTTGAATCGGGCGTGGATTCGGCGTTTGATTCTAGCGATTCGGCAGTAGATTCGGCATTTGAATCGCTTGAATCAGCGGTGGATTCGCTTGAATCTATACTCGATTCGACATTAGATTCACTAGATTTAACGCTTAATTCGCCTTTTTTTGGCGAATCGCCCAAATCATTCGCTAAATTTTCCGCATTTAGCGACTGCGTGTAAAAAGCCCCAAACAGCACAAAAACCCACATTATCTTTTGCATAATTTTAAACCATAATCCAAAAATAATCTTTGATTCGATAAAATGCAAAATTTTATTAAATTTTAGCTTAAATTTGGAGTTCAAATGTGTGGAATCATAGGCTACATAGGCGATAGTGAAAAAAAACAAATTTTGCTAGATGGCTTAGCCGAGTTAGAATACAGAGGCTATGACAGCGCGGGAATCGCGGTTTTAAGCAATGATAACCTATATATTTTCAAAAGCGCGGGAAAGTTAAAAAATTTAGTCGCCAAATGCAAGGATTTTACGGCACAAGGCTTTGGCGTGGCGATTGGGCATACGCGCTGGGCTACGCACGGAAAGGTTAGCGACATAAACGCACACCCGCAAAATGGGGAGTTTAGCTCGGTGGTGCATAATGGAATCATCGAAAATTACAGCGAGATTAAGGCGGAGTTAGAGAAAAAAGGGCATAAATTTAGCAGTCAAACGGATACCGAAGTTATCGTGCATTTATTTGAGGAAAATCTAAAAGGCGCAAAAGACGCGCTAAGTGCGTTTAAAAGCACGATTGAGCGACTTTGTGGCTCTTATGCACTGCTTTTAATCACAAAGGGCGAAAGCGATAAAATATTTTATGCTAAAAACGGCTCACCGCTTTTAATAGGACGCGTGGGAGCGTTGAATCAAACCATAGATTCGACAAATTTTACCGCGCACATTGAGCATTTAAACAGAGAGGGCGACATTTATTTTGCGTCAAGTTCTAGCCCATTACTTGGCATTGCCGATGAAGTTTGCTACCTTGAAGACGGCGCATTTGGCTATATGGATAGGACAAATTTTAGCACATTGCCAAAAATCCAAAAATTAGTCGGCACAAAGCTGTCCGCGCAAAAAGAGGGACACCGCTACTTTATGGAAAAAGAGATTTATGAGCAATGCGCCGTGCTAAAAGACACGATTGCGGGGCGAATCGTGGGCGATGAAATCAAATTAGAAATCGATGATAGCTTTTTGGAAAATGTCGATTCAATCACGCTTTGCGCCTGTGGCACGAGCCATAATGCCGCTCTTGTCGCAAAATACATTTTTGAGCGCGAGGCAAAAATCAAAACAAGCGTGGCGATTGCTAGTGAATTTCGCTACGCAAATCCCGTGATTAGCCCAAATGAGCTTTTTATCGTAATCTCGCAAAGTGGCGAGACAGCGGACACGCTAGAGGCGTTGAAACTCGCCAAACGCGCTAATATTAAAACTTTGGCGATTTGCAATGTGGAGGATAGCTCAATCGTGCGTGAGGCGCAATATAACCTTTTGACACGCGCGGGGATTGAAAAGGGCGTGGCTTCGACAAAGGCATTTGCTACGCAGGTTATGTTGCTTTGGATTTTGGGCGTTTATATGGGCGCAAAAATAGGGCAAATCACGGCGGATTCGCTTAAAGCGCATATAAAAAATATGAAATCCTGCCCAAATGCCGCAAAGATTGATGAATCAATGCACGATAGGCTTAAAAAGCTATCCAAGCGATATTTGCACGGACACGGATTTTTCTTTATCGGGCGCGATATTTTCTATCCACTTGCGTTAGAGGGCGCACTAAAGCTAAAAGAGCTTAGTTATCTCCACGCAGAGGGCTATCCTAGCGGGGAGATGAAGCACGGACCCATTGCTTTGGCAGATAGCGAACTTTTTACCATTAGCCTAATGCCAAAGCATTTGCTTTTTGATAAAATCAAAAACAACACAGCCGAGCTAAGCACCCGCGATGCGACTATTTGCGTGATAAGCCAAGAGGATTGCGCTTTGGCTGATGATATGGTGCGAATTGGGAAATTTGATAGCTATATGGAGGAATTTTTCGCAATGATGGTGATTTTGCAGGTTTTGGCTTTGGAAGTGGCGATTCGGCTAGGCAATGATGTGGATATGCCACGCAATCTCGCAAAAAGCGTAACGGTCGAGTGATTCACCAAATGGATTCATCAAAAATTTACACAAATTAAGGGGACAAAATGTTAATTTTACGATTTAAGATTGTTTTATTATCAGCCATTGTAATTGCGCTAAGTTGCGCATTTGTGCTGTATAAAGTGGATATTTTCAATAAAGAGAGAGATTTAAAAATCTTTAAAAACCAAATCAAATCCACCGCCCAAGCGGCATTTGACTTTGCGGCGATTTCAGGCGAGGGTGTGAATTCGCACACTTATGATATTATCAATTCCGTAAAAGTGCAAAGAGAAATTGCTGATTTGTGGATTAGTCGAAGCGATGAGTTTAGCGCAGAGCTAGGTAGAAAACGCAGTGAATACCGCGACCAAATCGAGCGCAATGTCTATATCAGCCGTCAGCCCAGCGAAGAAAAAATGCGGCGAATCGAAGGCACAAACGACCACGAAGTGCGCGTTTCATTTCCCATAGTCGCTGACCAAAAATGTATCGTTTGCCATTTGGGAATAAAGCAAGGCGCAGTCATCGGCGCAGTAAATGCGAATATTATGCTAAAAGATAATATCTATGACATTATTTTCTCAAGCGAAGAGGAATTTTTGGGATTTATCATTGCGGCGTCTTTAATCATTATGATTGTGCTAATGTTTAGCGTAAAAAGTTTTTCAAGTATCTCAGATAGCATTAAGGACGCCATTATTAGCGCAATCAACGGCGACTTTACGCGCCGTGTGCGAAGCCATATGATAGGCACAGACGAACTCGCAAAGCTAATAAATAAATTGCTTGAATCTCTAGATAAAAACCTAGCGGCAATCGATACTAAAATCGCCACCATTTTTATCTACAATCGATTGCTTTACAACAAAAATCCGCTTATGCGCCTAAGCGAAGTGATGAACGAAGTTGTCGCGCTGTATAGCTTTAAAAATAAAATCGATTCGATGAGACGCACAAATGATATTTATAGAGAGATTCAAGTAGTGATTCAAAAATATATCAAATACAAAAACCTAATCTTTGCCGAACTCGTGCATAATGAAATCGTAAGCGGTTATAAAGTCGAAAATGACGCCACGATGAAAGTAATGGCAGGGGAAATCAACAGCATTGAAAAACGGCTAAATGACCCTAATAAAAATGTCCTTTACAGCGATGAAAAAGGTAGTGTGTTTATCTCGTATTCTAGCGGTGGATTGCATGTGATTGACTTGCAATTTGTGATAAGCGACAAGCTAATGACTTATTATTCCATTATGCTAGATTCAAAGAAAGAGTTAGCCGAAAAAGAAAAATCAATCACGCGAATCTATAACTATATGCGCGAAGCAAGACATATCATCAATAACAAAATGCTTATGAAAGAGATTGAGGAAAGCTCATACACCGACCCGCTTACCAAAGCCTACAACCGCTTTTTCCTTGATAAGCACGGCGGATATTTGAAAGAAAAGCTAGAAAAACATATCGTTTTTGGTGTGCTAATGCTGGATATTGACCACTTTAAAAATATCAACGACACTTACGGACACGCCGTAGGAGACGCGGGAATCGTGCTACTCGTGGAGACGATTCGCAAAGTGATTCGCCCTATTGATAAGCTTATTCGTTACGGGGGCGAAGAATTTGTAGTGATTTTGGATAATGCGGATATGACTGAATCCCAGCGCGTAGCAGAGAAAATCCGCACCGCCTTTGCAATGGCTAAAAAATGCTCACGCGGAGAGCTGAAATTTAACAAATCCGTAAGTATCGGCGTAAGCGCAATGCCAGACTTTTCAAAAGACATTTGGGAATGTATCAATCAAGCCGACCTTGCGTTGTATGAGGCAAAAGAGGGCGGACGAAACCGCGTGATTCCCTACTCAAACGAAGTCCAAGCAAGAGCTCACGCCAAAAACGAGGCGAAAAAACAAGCAGCCCAAAATGCAGTGCCTACCGCTGCTACGCCAAATAGCACAAATTCTGCCGTAGGCGCAGACCCTGTGGCAGAAGATGATGACTTTGAAAAAAGTTTGAAGCTAAATAATCAGGTGGATTAGGATTTGGGCTAAAGATTCGCGGTAATGCTTTAAGGAATTTAAGCGATAAATTTAAGCAAGGCGCGAATCTTTGGCACAAAAAGGCGCAAAAAAATAAATGCGCTTTAAAATTTTTCTATAATCTCTTTCACACAATCTTTAATTTTACCTTTGCTAATTTTGGTGCAATTTATTTCATCTTTGTCAAATAAATTTCTTATATTTTTATGTAGTGGATAATTGAATCTTTTGGCGATTAAATCAAGTGCGGTTTTTTCATCGACATTATTTAGATTTAAGTCATCAAATTTGCTATTTTTTGCTAATGCTTTGCAAATCGTAGGAGTGAATTTACACCACTCAGCAGTGGAGCAAACGATATTTTTATGGTTTGAATCCACCTTTTTAGCAGCCAAAATCCCATTTGCCGTATGCGGGTCGATGATGATATTTGCCTTTGCATAATGAGCGATAATCTCTAGGACGCTCTCATCATCAAAGCTAAATGCGCCAAAAATTTCTTGTATTTTTTGCAATTCATTTGCGCTTAATTCATAGCGTTTTTTACTCTCTAAATCGCTCATCAAATCCTTTGTCCGCTTCGCGCCAAAGAGCGTAAAAAGCACTCGCTCGACATTCGAGCTTTTCAAAATATCCATCGCAGGGGAGTTTGTCTTAATTAGCGTCCGTTTAGAAATGTCATAAATCCCGCGATTGATGAGATTTTCCAATACATCATTAGCATTTGTGGCGATGATGATTTTAGCGATAGGAACGCCCATAAGTTTGGCATAAAACGCCCCAAGCGCATTGCCAAAATTCCCGCTAGGCACGATGATATTAAAGTTTTCATTTGGCGCGATTTCGCCCAAATTGCGCAAGAAAATATAGCTATGAATGTGATAAATGATTTGAAATGCAATGCGCCCAAAATTCACGGAATTACTAGCCGATAAATGCAAGTTTTTTGTCTCTAAAAATGTGCGAAAATCCGCGTCATTTAGCAAATTTTTAAGCGCGTTTTGCGTGTCATCAAAATTGCCATCTACGGCTAAAATAGCGATATTTTTGGCATCAATAGTTGTCATTTGACGCCTTTGCACTGCGCTTGTGCCATTATCTGGGAACATACAGATTCCAAAGACATTGGGCTTATTTTTGATTGCCTCTAGCGTGGCTGGACCTGTATCGCCACTGGTTGCTGTTAATATCAAATATCTTTTATTTTGTTTGTTTGCCAAATCGCAAAGCAACGCACCAAAAGGTTGCATTGCCATATCCTTAAAAGCGCGTGTAGGACCTGTGAAAAGATTTTGTAAAAAGATATTTGGCTCAATTTTTGTATAGCTCAAAGGCAGATTTTTATCATCAAAATTATTATAAGATTGTAGGCTAATGGCACTTGAATCTATGCCAAGCAATCCAAAAATATAAGAAATTAGCTCATTGTACTTTAGATTTGTGATTTTTTCTAAGTCAATCTTT
>JBNMJF010000112.1:0-6145 GCA_050873665.1 Helicobacteraceae bacterium | reverse complement strand
GCCTACGCCCACGCACACAATATCCGCGCTTTTGGTAAAAACGCTAATGTCCTTTGTCAAAATGTGGCACACAGAAATTGTCGCCCCCGCATTTAGCATAAGTGCTGAAAGTGGCTTACCTACGATATTACTAGCACCGATAATGGCGACATTTTTACCGCTGACTTCGATATTGTAGGATTTAAGTAGCTGCATAACGCCAAGTGGCGTGGCGGGAACTAAAATGGTGGCAAATTTGTCTTGTGGCGATAAATCGGGGAGACTTGTTGTTCGCTTCGTCAATAGACTATTAGTCTTATTTCCTTGCTCACAACTGCGCAACCCCGATTTCTCACTCACAATACTAGAATTTGCGAACGAAGTGAAGCAATCATCTATTTTTGATTCGTGGATTGCTTCGTGCGAATCTGTAATTCGCCCTCGCAATGACGATTCGCTCGAATCGCTCATAGATTGTGCAACCAATCGCCCCACATTATACGGGTGAAACCCATCCACATCTTTTTTTGGCTCTATCGCCTCTAAAATTTTATCCGTGCTTATATGCTTTGGCAAGGGTAATTGCACCAAAATGCCACTTACGCCTTTATCATTATTTAGTCGCTCTATTTCGCTAAGCAACGCGCTTTGCGAAATATCCTCGCCAAATTTTAGCACTTGCGATTCAATCCCCGTGCGCTCACAAGCGCGGTGCTTCATATTGACATAGCTTAAGGACGCAGGGTTATCGCCCACCAAAATCACGCAAAGTTTGGGCGTAATGCCATTTTGCTTCAGCGATTCCACTTCCACCGCGACTTGCGCTAAAATCTTATCGCTTAATTCCCTGCCATTTAAAATCACGCCCATTTTGCGCCCTTAAATCACCACATAGCTAACGGATAGCGCGGCTTTGATTTTCCTAAGCTCATCAAGCGTAGCATCTGAAATATCATTATCCACGATAATCATAGCTAATGCCTGTCCCTTATCGTTGCGCCCGAGCCGAAAATCTGCGATATTGATATTATTTTTTTCCATAATTTTGCCTATATTGCCAATCACGCCCGGCACATCGGTATTTTTAAAAAGCACGATTTTGCCTTGTGGCGGGATATCCATAGCGAATCCATCAATCTCTACAATGCGGAGCTTATCCTCATCAAAAACGCACCCGCTTAGGCTCATATCGCCTTTTGCGGTTTTGACTTCCAAAGTCAGCAGATTTTTATAAATGCTTGAATCGCTCTCTTTAGTGTGAATCTCCACATTGATACCGCGCTCTTTTGCCACAAACGCCGTATTCACATAATTCACCGAATCGCCCAAAGAATGCTTTAGGATTCCAAGCGTAGCAAACGCGCTTAGCGATTCAGTAAATGGCGCGATTGTGCCACTTGCGGTGATTTTGATAGAGCGAATCGCGTCCTTTGAGATTTGCGAGATAAAAAAGCCCAGCTTTTGCGCCAACTCCAAATATGGCTCTACAAAAGGTGGCATTTCGCTTTGTTTAATCGGCAGATTTAGCGCGTTTGGATAGCTTGAGCCTCGCGCCGATTCAACTGCCGCAGATGCTGCTTCTAGGGCGATTTTCTCTTGAGATTCAAGCGTATTTGCGCCGATATGTGGCGTAACATAAATATTTGGCAAATCTAAAAGCGGATTATCAATCGCGGGTTCTTTATTAAACACATCTACGCCAAGCCAACGAATCTTGCCGTTTTTAGCGCACTCTATCAAATCATCTTCGTTGTAAAGCCCACCACGCGCGACATTTATCAAAATCACGCCATCTTTCATCTTATCAATCTGCGCTTTTGTGATGATATTTTTTGTCTCTGTATTTTTGGGCGTGTGAATGGTGATAATATCGCAAGGTAGGATTTCATCAAGGCTTTTGGCGCATTTCACCCCAGCGTCAATCATCACGGATTCCTTTACATAAGGGTCATAGGCGATGATTTCCATTTCAAAGGCTTTGGCGCGTTTGGCAACGCGTGAGCCGATATTGCCAAAGCCAATTACGCCGAGCCTCTTGTCCTTTAGCTCTGTGCCATACCAATCCTCGCGCTTCCATTTGCGCTCATTTTTTAGCTGATGATTTGCGCCCGGGAAATTACGCACAGAGTTTATAATATGTGCCATTGTTAGCTCAACTGCCGCGATTGTGTTTGCTGTGGGGACATTCATAACAATTATGCCTTTTTTGGAGCAACCCTCAATATCCACATTATCCACGCCTACACCAGCGCGAACGATTGCTTTAAGATTCCCTACGGACGCCAAAAATTTCTCGCCCACTTCCGTAGAGCTTCTAGTAATTGCCACATCGGCGTCTTTTAGTTTTGTCAAAAGCTCATCTTTTGGGAGATTTGAGTAATCAAAAGATTCAATGTCTTTTTGGTTTTTCAAAAAGTCCAATCCAGCCTTGTGAATGTGGTCGCAAACGATGATTTTATATGCCATTTTTTATCCTTTTTTTGTGATTTAACCCGCGCTAATGCTATAAGCGATATTGTAGCGTTTGAGTTCGCTTAGCAGATTCGCGCGTTTTTGCTTTGAATCCAGCACGATTTCTAAAGTCGCTTTTTGATTTTGGATTCTGTAAGTGAATTGTATATTATTAGATTTTAAAATTTCTTTTAAACAAAAAAATTTATACGAATCCAAATTGCTAATTTGCAAAATATCCGTGCGATTTTTGCCTGAAAAATCTAGCGCGATAAAAATCTCAGGCGCAGGGTAGCGGTAGTTTGGCAATTCTTTTCTTGCAAAAACGCTACTCCAAAGATTGGATTCGCTCTTTGTTTGTGTGCTTTGATTCGCCGTATCTTGCGGTAGATTCGCCGAATCTTGAAATCTTGAAATAACGGCACTAGGGGAGAGCATATCGCCCAAATCCTCCAAACTTAGCTTTTTTATATAAACATTTACCGCGACAAACGCCATCGCAAGTAGCAAAATAGACACACAAAATAACAGCGCGTTAGTTAGCGAATTCATTTAATCTTATCTTTTAAAATGTCTCCCAAAGTCATTTTTTCGTCATTGCTGTTGTAATTTTTGATTTCATCTTGCTCTTTTTTACGCGCCAATTTGCGCACAGATAGGCGAATCTTGCTATGATTCGTATCGATATGCGCTATACAAGCCTCGATATTATCTTTTAGCTTAATGTCCTCTTTTTTAAGTGGCGATAAATCCTCGTTTCTAAGGAGCGCATCAATATCTTTATCCAATCTCACAAATACGCCAAAGTCTTTTATCTCAACCACTTCGCCTTTTACAATGTCGCCTAATTTGTGGCTTTTGCTGAAATTCCCCACAGGCGATTGTAATAACGCTTTGCGACTTAGGGATAGCTTTTCGTTTGCTTTGTCAATTTTGATGATTTTAACTTCGATTTTCTCGCCGACTTTTAGCTTATCTTTGCATTTATCTTTTTTATCCCACGATAAATCTTCATTATGCAACAATCCATCGACATTGCCAAATCTCACAAACGCCCCAAAATCCGTAATCGTAGCAATCTCGCCACTTACAATATCACCCTCTTTGTGCTTTTTGACAAAACTCAAAAACGGCTTATCTAGCAGTTTTTTAAGCGAAACGCGAAGTCGCTTTTTCTGCGGGTCTAGCTCGATAATCTCCACATCGATTTCCTGTCCCACGCTCAAATACGCGCTTGGGTCTTTGATATTTTTCTCCCACGAAATCTCAGTAATATGCAAAAAGCCCTCAATATCATTCCCCGCGTCAATAAATGCGCCATAAGGCTGGATACTGCTTACAATCGCTTTTATCGTATAGCCCACTTGCAACTGCTCGACAATGTCCTCCCACGGGTCTTTGCTAAGGGCTTTTATGGATAGAGAAAGTTTGGATTTTGCCTCGTCAAATTTTAGCATTTTTGCCTCTACAATATCGCCTATTTTGTAGAGATTTGCGGGATTCACATAATCCTTGTGGCTTAGCTCACTTGCGTGAATCATACCCTCAACGCCGTTAATATCCACAAAAATCGCAAATGGCGTTACGCTTATGACTTCGCCCCTCATAACCTCGCCACCTGCCATAATCTCTTGAATCCTTTGTTTTTTATCTTTGTCGGAGATATTAAAATATCGCTTCCTAGAGACGGAAATCCCGCCGTCATTGATTTTAGTAATGCAGACGCGAATCGTCTTTTGGCTTGGCTTTGCGTCCGCTCTCATCGCACTATCGCGCAGTGGCAAAAAGCACTCAATCTCTCTCCCGCTATCTTGCCAAATAGTGATGAATCCGCCCTTTACCTTGCTATGAATGCTAACATCAATGACTTTATCTTTGATATTTTCGCCGTATTTTTCCCTCACAAAGGCAATATTGCTTTGAATCTTAAGCTCTTTTTGCGCTTTTTTATAAGAAATGCCACCGCGATTCACAAGCAAATCAATCTCATCGCCCTCTTTGAAAAGCAACTCGCCATCTTTGCCCTTAATCTCGCTAATATTAAGCCTTCGTTCGCTTTTTTCGCCTATATCAACCACCACAAAATCGCTATCAATCTTAATGATTTTGCCCTTTTTTAGGCTACCGACACCTACGCCGTTGTTGTTGTCTTTTACCCAAGACTCAAACTCTTCTCTCTCTTTGCTACTTACCTCAAAGTCGTCAATCACTGCCATTTACTTGAATCCTTGCTGTTTTAAAATCACGCTTTTAAATTTAAAGGTGCAAATTATACAAACTTTTTTTTAACATATAGCTTATAAATGCAAACTTTTTTACAAATTTTTCAAAACGATTTCGCATTTATACAATAATTTTCACGCGAATGTCTATAAAATCGCTATATTTTTTGGGATTTTTGCAAAAATGCTCGAATCTAATTTTAAATATTTAGCAAAATTTTGCAATAATTGCCTTTTTTAAATGCAAGTGCGATTCGCCTTAGATTCGCCTAAAATGCGATAAAAAGCGCGATTTGCCATAGTAAATTTAAATATTAAGGTGGGAGAATGGATTATTTGTATCTTAGCGTAAAAGCCCTGCATATCGTGGCTTTTACTTCGTGGATGGCGATGCTTTTTTATTTGCCACGACTTTTTGTCTATCATACGGAAAATAAGGACAACGCGGATTTTGTGCGCGTGATTAAGATTCAAGAGGATAAGTTGTATTATTTTATCGGCACTCCAGCGATTGTGGTTACGATAATAACGGGGATTGCGATGATTGCGATGAATATGGATTTGTTTAAAAGTGGCGGGTGGTTTCATCTAAAGCTACTTTTTGCGTTTTTGCTAATCGTGTATCATATCGATTGTGGGCGACATTTGAAAAATCTAAAAAATGATATTTACGCCAAAAGTGGCAAATTTTTTCGCTTTTATAATGAATTTCCCACCATTTGCATTTTTGTCATCGCATTTAGCGCAATGCTAAAGTTTTAAGGGCGATTCGTGGCAAAGCTGTGGGGAGGGCGATTCGCGCAAAGTAGCGCAAAGATTTTGGAGGAATTTAACGCTTCGATTCACTTCGATAAAGAGCTTTATAAGCAAGATATTTTTGGTAGCAAGATTCACGCAAAAATGCTAAATAAAATAGGCATTTTAAGCGATAGCGAGAAAAATTTTATCTTGGGCGGATTGGATAAGATTCAAAGCGAGATTGAAAATGGCGAGTTTAGCTTTAAAATCGCTGATGAGGACATTCATATGGCGATTGAGAGGCGACTCGTGCAACTAATCGGCGATGTGGGCAAAAAGCTCCACACTGCGCGTTCGCGCAATGACCAAGTCGCCCTTGACACGCGATTATATGTGAATGAGCAAAATTTGGCGATTCAAGGGCTTTTAGAGGATTTAATTGCCACGCTTTTAAATATCGCTAAAAATCACGCCGCAACTATTATGCCGGGTATGACACATTTGCAACACGCACAGCCTGTGAGCTTCGCCTTTCATATTTTAGCTTATTGCTTTGCGTTTCGGCGTGATATTTTGCGCCTAAAAAGCGACTATGAGCGCAATGATTTTTGTCCGCTTGGTAGCGCGGCACTCGCTGGTAGTCCGTATAAAATCGATAGGGAGTTTTGCGCTAAAGAGCTAGGATTTTCTGCGCCTAGCTTTAATGCGATGGATTCGGTGAGCGAGAGGGATTTTGCGCTTGATTTGCTTTATGC
>JBNMJF010000111.1:0-6154 GCA_050873665.1 Helicobacteraceae bacterium | reverse complement strand
GATTTTGCGGGACAGGTTGCGGGATTATGGTGGCTACGAAAGATAAACAAATCGTAGCCGTCAAAGGCGACCCCGAATCGCCCGTGAATCGCGGATTAAATTGTATCAAAGGCTATTTTTGCGCCAAAATTATGTATGGTGCAGATAGAATCACTCAGCCTTTATTGCGCGTAAATGCCAAAGGCGAGTTTGATAAAAAAGGCAAATTTCAGCCTGTCTCTTGGAAAAGAGCCTTTGATGAAATGGAAAAGCAGTTTAGAAAGACTTACGATGAGCTAGGACCTACGGGCATTGGTATGTTTGGCTCTGGGCAATATACGATTCCAGAAGGCTATGCGATTGTCAAGCTAATCAAAGGTGGCTTTAGAAGCAATAATATTGACCCAAATGCTAGACATTGTATGGCAAGTGCGGTTGTGGCGTTTATGGAAACCTTTGGGATTGATGAACCTGCGGGTTGCTATGATGATATTGAGCTAACGGACACGATTGTAACTTGGGGCGCGAATATGGCAGAAATGCACCCTGTGCTTTGGAGTCGCGTATCAAATCGCAAACTCTCTAACCCACGCGTCCAAGTCATCAATCTTTCGACTTATACAAATCGAACTTCGGATTTGGCGGATATTGAGATTATCTTTAAGCCACACACGGATTTAGCGATTTTCAACTATATCGCAAATGAGATCATCAAACGCAATGCTTATGATAAGAAATTTGTCGCGGATAACTGCGTTTTTGCCACAGGATTCGTAAATATCGGCTATGGTATGAGAAATAATCCAAACCACCCGAAATTTAAAAATAGCGAAAAAGACACCGTGGCAAAGCAAGTTAGCAAAGTCGTTAGCAAAGATGAGGGCGTAACTTTGCAATATCTTGGCATTAAAGAGGGCGATACGCTAAAAATGGACAACGCTACCAAAGGTGGCAATCATTGGAGCATTAGCTTTGATGATTTCAAAAAGGCGCTAGAGCCTTATACACTTGACTTTGTGGCGAATCTTGCCAAAGGCGACCCGAGTGAAAGCATAGATTCATTTAAAGCGAAGTTAAAACAACTAGCGGATTATTACATTGAAAAAAATCGTAAAATCGTTAGTTTTTGGACAATGGGTATGAATCAGCACCAAAGAGGCACTTGGGTAAATGAACAAGCTTATATGGTGCATTTGCTACTTGGCAAACAAAGTCTGCCCGGCAGTGGCGCATTCTCACTCACAGGGCAACCTAGTGCGTGTGGAACAGCGCGTGAAGTAGGGACATTCTGCCACCGCTTACCTGCGGATATGGTGGTTGCAAATCCAAAACATAGAGAAATGACTGAAAAGATTTGGAAGCTCCCCGCTGGGACGCTAAATGGCAAAGTCGGTGCGCCTTATATGAAAATCTTGCGTGATTTGGAAGATTCGGCGATTAAGTGGATTTGGGTGCATGTAAATAACCCTTGGCACAACTCCGCAAATGCGAATCACTGGATAAATGCAGCTAGAGATTTGGATAATTTCATTGTGGTTAGTGAGCCATATCCGGGCATTTCTGCGAAAGTGGCGGATTTGATTTTGCCTACCGCAATGATTTATGAAAAATGGGGCGCGTATGGAAATGCGGAGCGCAGGACTCAGCATTGGAAACAGCAAGTATTGCCACAAGGCGAAGCGATGAGCGACACTTGGCAGTATATGGAATTTGCAAAGCGATTCACGCTAAAAGATGTGTGGAGCAAAGCATATCCAAAATTAGAGCTAAAGCCTGTGCTAGATGCGGCAAAAGCTATGGGTTATAAAGAGAGCGATACGCTTTATGATGTGCTTTACGCAAATGCGGACGCTAAGAAATTTAGCGTAAAAGATAAAATGCTAAAAGGCGTGGATAATACAGAAGTATTCGGCGATGAACGCAATGTAGTCGGCACGGACGGCAAAGCCTATAAAGGCTGTGGATTCTTTATCCAAAAATATTTGTGGGAGGAATACCGCAAATTCGGCGTAGGACACGCACACGATTTGGCGGATTTTGATACTTACCACAAAGTGCGAGGCTTAAGGTGGCCTGTGGTTGATGGCAAAGAAACACAATGGCGATTCAACGCTAAATATGATTTCTACGCCAAAAAAGAAGGAAAACCATTTGCATTTTATGGCAACAAAGGCAAGGCGATTCCAAGCGGTAGCCTAAGCAAACCAGATGCGGATAAAAAAGTGTCAATCGATAATAAGGCAAAAATCTTTTTCCGCCCATATATGGACCCAGCGGAAATGCCAGATAACGAGTATCCGCTATGGCTTTGCACAGGGCGTGTGCTAGAGCATTGGCATACAGGAACGATGACAATGCGTGTGCCTGAGCTTTATCGAGCCGTGCCAAACGCGCTTTGCTATATGCACGAGGAAGATGTCAAGGCAAAAGGTTTGAAACAAGGCGACACCATTTGGATTGAATCAAGACGCGGTAGAGTTAAAGCAAAAATTGACGCAAGGGGACGAAATCGCCCACCAAAAGGGCTAATTTATGTGCCATTCTTTGATGAGAATGTGTTTATAAATAAAGTCTGCCTTGATGCGACTTGTCCGTTATCCAATGAGACAGACTTTAAAAAGTGTGCGGTGAAAATTTACAAAGCATAGTTCTTTACGCAAAAAGTGGGGAAAGATAAATGGATAAAAATAGGCGAAGTCTCTTACTAAAGACAGCTCAAGGGGTTGGAATCCTAGCCTTTAGTGGGCTTGTTTGGAGTAGCTATGTTAGCAAGGCAAAGGCAGCTCCACTCGCTTTGCGCCCACCGGGTGCAAGAGCTGAGGCAGAGTTTATGCAGCTTTGCATCAAATGTGGCAAATGCACGACATTTTGCCCTTATGATACGCTAAAACTAGCCAAGCCAGAGGATTCCATTCCTACGGGGACGCCTTATTTTATCCCACGCGAGATTCCTTGCTATATGTGCGAAGATGTGCCTTGTGTGCCTGTGTGTCCTACAAAGGCGTTAGATTCGGCTTTACTAGGCGATTCAAGCGATTCGGGTGCGATGGATATTCGCAAGGCGCAAATGGGCGTGGCGATTGTCGATGAAAAGAATTGTGTCGCATATTGGGGAATCCAATGCGATGCGTGTTATCGCGCTTGTCCGTTACTTGATGAAGCCATTAAATTGGAATACAAAAGCAATGAACGCACCAATAAGCACACATTTTTGTTGCCTATCGTAGATAGCGACATTTGCACGGGTTGCGGGAAATGCGAGAGAGCGTGTATCACTGAAAAAGCCGCGATTATGGTTTTGCCACGAGATAGAGTGCTAGGTAGTGTCGGCACGAATTATGTCAAAGGCTGGGAGGAAAAGGACGAGCGCAGATTAGAAAATGTCAAATCCCAATCCACCACCAAAGATTCAAAAGGCGTGATAAACTACCTAAACAACGATGAATTTTAAGGAGGAGCGATAAAATGGAGAAAATCAAAAATCTAAAAAAATATCGTTTTTTAATCCTTAGACGCATTATTCAAGTGGCAATTCTTGTGGCGTTTGCGGTGTGTGCGCATTATTCATATCGCTTTTTTCAGGGCAATTTGAATCAATCCACTATATTTTGGGCTGTGCCTATGAGCGATTTACTCTCAATCGCGCAGATTTTCCTAGCTGGTGGGATTATCGGCTCTGAAGCGGTGATTGGCTTTATCATCGTGCTATTTATTTATGGGGCGATTTTGGGGCGCGGATATTGCGCTTTTGTATGCCCTATGAATATCATCACGGATTTTGCGAACTTTTTGCGCCGAATCTTTTCGCAAACTAACGCACCCAAAAAGCTAAATGTAGCTAGACGCGCAAAATACGGCGTTTTGGCACTAAGCTTAATTTTAAGCTTTATCTTAGGCACGGCGGCATTTGACTTGATAAGCCCCATTGCAATGCTACATCGTGGCATTATCTTTGGTATGGGCTTTGGCGTCTTTGGAATCTTATGCGTATTTTTATTTGACTTATTCTTTGTGAAAAACGGCTTTTGTGGATATATTTGTCCGCTTGGGGCGACTTATGGTTTGGTGGGAAAATTTAGTTTGCTAAAGATTCGCCACAACCACGAGAAATGCACCAAATGTGATAAATGTATAGTGATTTGCCCCGAATCGCAAGTGCTTGATATGATTGGCGCACGAAGCGGGACAATCAATGGGATAGATTGCATAAAATGCGGTCGTTGCATAGAAGTGTGCGATGATGGCGCATTGCAATTTGGGATTTATGATAAATTGAAAGGAGAGAAAAAATGAGAGAAATAGTGATGAAAACGACATTTTTAGTTTTCGGGTTAGTTGTAGGAGCGATATTTATGGGTTGCGGTGGCGGGAGCGACGCTGAAATCGCGTCATTCCGCGATACCGCTGTCGATGATGAGGGAGGCATTGAGTTTGCGAATTTCACTTACGATGCCAAACCAGCGGGGGAAAATCAAGTCATCGAGCGTTCTTTTGAGAATGCGCCACCGATGATTTCCCACGATGTAGAGGGAATGATGGAGATTACGAAAGATATGAATATGTGCGTAACTTGCCACGCGCCAGAGTTTGCGACTGCGATGAAAGCGACACCTGTCCCTGCATCGCATTTGTATGATACATTTAGTGGCAAAAAGGGCAAAAAAGTCGGCAAGGTAATCGTAGATAGTCGCTATAACTGCAATCTCTGCCACGCGCCTATGACAAACGCAACTCCGCTTATCGGCAATACTTTTAAGCCAGACTTTAGAAGCGAATCCGATAAGACGAAGTCGAATTTGCTAGATGTGCTAAATGAGGGTGCAAGGATTCCTTAATCTAAGTCATTGCAAGATTCGGGTAAATCGCCCGAATCGAAGCAATACAAATAATCCGTCATTGCGAGATTCGGCGTTAGCCAAATCGTGGCAATCCACTTTGTAGATTCGCGGTTTAAATTTTTATTAAAGGAATTTAATGAAAAAAATAATATTCTTAGCCTTATGCTTTGTGGGTGCGATTAGTGCGTTATTTGGCGCAGATTTAGCGCAGTTAAATTTCGCACATAAAATCACCGCCAAAGATTTTATAAACTATATCAGCACTTACAAAAATACGCTTTATATTTCCACAAATAGCGGGGAAGTAGAGATTTATGACTTGCAAACGCGCAAGAACAAGGATTCGATTAAGTTACCAAATATCACAGATTTATGGGGTGAAGTGAGCGCACCGCGCGTATTTAACACACACACAAAAGACGGCAAAAGCCTTTTAATCGTAAGCCAAGATACGGCAGATAAGTCCAATCTCTTTATCCACAACAACGGCAAATTGCAAAAGATTGACTTAGGCGAGAAAAGTGGCATTATCAAAAATGCGTTTTTTGTGAGCGATGATGAGATTTTGCTTAGCATTAGTAGCTTTGAGATTATCCGCTACAATATCGCTCGGAGCGAGGTTGTGTGGAGTTTGAAGCCCAAATTTTTGGAGGCTATAAATGAGGTTTTCACGGATTTGCGAATCAATGGCGATTTGGCTATTTCCACCACAGAGGGCGGGAGTCTTTATCTAATCGATTTGGCAAATGGCGAAGTTAGGCGCATTTTAAAGGGTGCGAATTTTGATTATATCTATATGCTAGGCACTGCTAAAAATGTCGCACTTACCGCAGGGCGCGATAAAATCTGCGGGGTTTATAATCTTACAAATGGCGATTTTAAGCGAATCAAAACGGAATTTATCGCTTATGTAACGGCGATTAGTAGCGATTCATCGCGTGGCGCGGTGAGCTATAACGAAAATGGCGATATTTTGATTTTTAACACGCAGACTCTGGCAAAAATCGCGCTTTTAGTAGGTGGCAACGCACCTACAAGCCAAGTGATTTTTATGGATAATAGCAATGTTTTGGCGGCGTTTGGAAATAATTCCGTGTTATTTTGGAATGTAAAATAGGCGAATCCATCGCGTAAAGGGGCATAAATGAATATATCAAGCATTATCATAAATACTAATGATTTGGAGCGCACGAGCGAAAATCTAAGCGCGATAGATGGCGTAGAAGTCGCCCTAGCGGAAAATAACACGATAATCGCCGTAATTGAGGCAGAGGATACAAGTGGCGAGATTGCGCTTTTGGAGCAAATCGAAAAGACGCAGGGTGTGATTAGCGCGG
>JBNMJF010000110.1:0-6159 GCA_050873665.1 Helicobacteraceae bacterium | reverse complement strand
AGATTCAAGTGCGTATAATAAGGTAGATTCGCTCCCGCTTGATACTAAAATCATCTACACAGAGGCAAAGGATAATCACAGCGAAAACCGCTCATTAGGCGAGTTTATGGACTTTTGCGAAGTGTATTTGAAAGGCGATAACGGAATGCTTGTGGATATGACATTTTGCCACGCATAAAAGAGGGCGAAATTAGAATCCTAATGCTGTATAAAACACCTGTGTATGTCGTGCATAAAAAGCCAGCTGAAGGTGGTGATGCGTTTTCTGCGACACTCTTTAGCGGGGCGAAATATCGCTACGATGAGCCAAAAGATTGGAAAAGCCTTATTGATTGGTTTTTGGCGCAGTTGCCAGAAATCCGCTCCAAACTTGGCAACTATGACTTGCCGCTGATTTGGACAGCGGACTTTATCCTAGATACGGATAAAAACGGCGCAGATAAATATGTGCTAGGCGAGATAAACTGCTCTTGTGTGGGATTCACAAGCCCAGCGGAATTTATGGAAAAAATCGCGCTTATGGTGGGCGATAATATCGTCCAAATCGTAGAGAAAAGCAAAAAGTAGCTTTTTTAGATTCGCGCCTAAAGTTTGCATATTTAGCGCGAATCTAGCATAAATTTATGAATCCCTAAAAGAGAGATTTTTGCTATAATGTCGGTTTTAATTTTTTTGAGTTAGGGTATTATGGAGCAGGTAAATAGCGTCTCATCAAGTGGCAAATTTTTGCGTAGTGGCGATAATATCAAGGCTATTTTGCAAAGTTTTGCAACGGAATTTAATATAAATCCACTGCTACTTGATTATAATTTGGTGGGCTATAAATCCTTTATTTTAAAGGACAGCGGGGAAGAAGTAGAGATTGATAATAGCGAAATAAATAGCTACATTGAGACAAATAACACCATTATCCAAAAATACGAAGTGGAGATTTTCCGCCGTGAGAGCTCGTTTTATCCTATTTTGATTCAAGTCCAAACAAATGATAATGCCCTAGAACTCCGCGCAAATATCTACACCAGCCGAATCCCGCAGTTAGGCAAATTAGAAGACATAATCTATCAAACGATTATAAATATTTGCGCTTATCGTGGAATCATCATAAATCTTTTGTGGCAAGGGATTGAGCGCAAAATCACCGAAATCGCCGAGCGATTGCGCAGTAATGACGCTAAGCCAGAATTTTACACCATTGATATTTGCCGTTTAAAAGAGCCTATGATTGAAAGCGTGGCGGTGCGTTTGCTAATCTCTAAAAATCAAAAAAACGCCATTTTGTCCCACGATAGTTTGCTTTTGAGCGGTGGATTTTTTAGCGTGAAAAAAGGCGAAGTTTTGCTAAGCTACAAAAAGCCCCGCTACACTGCGCCGTGGCGCAATATTTATGGGAATCTTTATGGCGTGGGGCTAAGCTATCCTATCGGCATTGAGGCGGGAGATGGCGTAGCTATGGCGCAAAGAGATGATAAGATTTTATATGTGGCAAATGAGGACGGCTATGTTTCGGTGGTAAATGGCACAATGATGATTTCACAAAGCATAATCGTGGATAATATCAACGCCAAAAATATCCAAAATATCAAAGAACAAGGCATAAAATCCCTTGTAGTGCGCAATGACGCGCTTTTAAAAGATGTCATTCCATCGGGTTTTAACCTTAATGTCGATGATTTGAAAATCGTAGGCAATATTGGCGCAGTAGAGATTGAATCGCAAAATCTTTTTATAAATGGGCAAGTGCATATCAAAAGCCATCTAAAGACAAAAACCGCGCAGATTTTGCACTTAAAAGGGCGATTAGAGGCAGAAGAAGCAGAGATTCGCCATTGTGAAAATGCTGAAATTGAATGCGAGGATTTATCAATCAACTATCTTAATGGCTCTAAAATTTATTTCTCCACCGCGCGAATCTCGCATATTCAATCAAATAATTTGTTATTCGTGCAAAAATCGCTCTTTGTCAAAAATATGATAGGCGAAAATAATGAATTTATTATGTATCCTTACCTGTATGGCGCAAGTAAGGCAAATTTGGAAAAGATTTATGATAAGCTGTTTTATATAAAAAAATTGCATAATTTGATTTTACAAGACAAAAATGAAATCTATTCGCTAAAAAACACTAGCGATTTGATTTACGAAAATCTAAGCACAAAGCACTCGCCAAATCTCCATAATTGGGCGACAACGCTAAATGCTTACGAGCGCAAGGCACAGGGCGCAAACGCCGTGTTTAATCACTATATGGAATTATTAGAAGGCTTAGCGCAAAAAGAAAATGAAATCAAAGCCGAGATTCGCGCCAAACAAGAGGAAATGTTTAAGATTGAAGTGGTTTTTGAGGAAAAAAGTCGCGTGGGATTTTTCGTGCGATTTATCAACTTTTATGGCATTGAAAATCGCTACTTTATCGGCGCGAGTGATAATAATCAAGTAAAACGCGTCCTTTTGGCAAAGGGCGATAAGGCAGATGATATTAAAATCGTGTGCCAAAGGGATTAAAAATGAAGTGCGTGAATCTAATGAATCTTTGCTTAAATCGTGCGAATCTAGCCTTGAATCTAAGCGCGAATCGCTTGAATATGCGTTTGAATCGCTCGAATCAAAGTGTGAATCTACGCCCGAATTGCATAAATCACCACGCGAATCAAAGCCCGAATCGCTCGAATCTGTGCTCGAATCGCACAAATCAAAAGGATAACAAATGGTAGAGCCGTATTTTGTGGTGGAAAATGAGCTAAGCGCGGATATTATGTGCTTTTCGTCAAACTCGATTTTTGCCTTTGATTTTAAAGAGGAAGTCTATTGGATTGGCAATACCATTAGTAGCGATGCTAAAAAAGTCCCGCTCACCTTGCCAAATGATTCATTCAAGCAAAATAAAATCGCACTTTGCGCGAATCTGCCACTTTTGGCATTTGTGGATAGAGATGAACTAAGTGCGCAAATAATCGATGCGCAGAGCGATAAAAACATTCGCACTATTACTTTGGCTGATGAATCGCGCATAGAGTGCGTAAGCATTAGCGATGATGGCAGGATTATCTTAGTTGGTGGGAAAAATGGCAGTTTGTCAAGCTGGGATATTTATAGCGGGAAATTGCTAAATATCATCGCGCGACACAGGGATTTTGTGCTAATGGCAAAGATGAGCCCAAATAAGCAATTTATCGCTTCAATCGGCTATGATAGAAGTGTGATTTTTTATGATAAAAACAAAGACAAATCAGGCAAACATTTGCTAACCGCCACTAGCGCGATAAAATGCGCTAGATTTTTTAAGGATTCATCGATGCTGTTGCTTGGCGATATTGAGGGATTCATCTATGTGATTGACACGCACACGCAAATCACTTTGCATAAATTCCAAGCCTCGCACACGGCGATTGTGGATATTTGTCATTATAAAGATTCATATATTTTCGCCCTAAGTGCTAATGGCGCGATTTGTTTGTGTGATTTTAGCACCGAATCAAAGCTAATGGAAAACCTAAGCGATTTAAGCTACAAAGCCCTAACTATCGAGGATAATAGCATTATTTTATCTAGCGAAAAAAGCACTTTGGGCTATAGATTCGATGATTTTATCGCATATGGTAGGAATTTGCTTGATGATGATAATATTTTGGAGGCGTATAAATTTGCTAATATTTATAAATTTTTGCGCAATGAGAGCTTTTATCTTGCGCTAGAAGCGCGGTTTGAGGCGGATATGATAGAGGCAAAATCCCTAGCTTGTGGCGGAAAGCGAAGCGATGCGCTGAAAATTTTGGAGCGATATAGCGGGATTCCTAGCAAGGGCGAGATTATCGCAAATCTCTCACGGCAATTTAGAGAGATTGATGAGTTTAATCGCCTAATGGAGAGTGGCGTGGAGATTCGCGCGATTCCTATGGCGCAAAATAATCCGCTAATCGTGGAGCTAGAAGCGTTTAAAAATTTTGAGGATAAATTTTTAAAGATTTTGCTACTTGCCAAAGAGTTAGCAAAAAAAGGCAAAAAAGATGACGCAAACGCCCTTGTAATGCCATATAAAAAGATTCCTAATAAAGTGGCGGTGATTCAAGAGATTTTGTTATATCCGCACAAAGTCGATGAAGCACTTGATGCGATTGCCAAAAAAGACTACCGCGCGTATTTTCGGCTAAAAAAAGAATATCGATTCGTCCGCTCACTAGAAGGCGCAAAAGAGTTAGAGGCAATGGGTGAAGGCGTGTATTTTAGTGCGTTAAAGGCATTTTACACGATGAATATCAAAGAGTGCAAAAATCAAATAGCCATTCTTAAAAATTTCCGTGAATATATGGATAGTGCGTTAGATTTGGAAGTCAAAATTGATGAATGTCTAAATATTTTAAGCAAAATGCGAAGCAATATGTAAAGATTTTTATGGTAGAATGCGGTTTTTAAAATTTGGGGTGTTAGCTCAGCTGGGAGAGCGCAACGCTGGCAGCGTTGAGGTCAGGGGTTCGAACCCCCTACACTCCACCATTTTTCTTACAATCTTTTTTTTTAAATGTTACAAATCCATTTTATTTTAAGCGATTCGCCCAAAAGATTCGCATATATTTAAGCGATTTTTAGTAAGATAGCGAATCTAATTTTATCCACAAAATATAAGGAAAAGCAAATGTTTTCAAAGATTTTAATCGCAAATCGTGGCGAAATCGCCGTTCGCATTATTCGCGCGTGTAGGGATTTACACATTCATAGCGTGGCGATTTACTCCCGCGCTGATAGGGATTCGCTACATATTAAAATGGCGACTGAAAGCTACGAAGTGAGCCAAGACCCACTACAAGCATATTTGGACGGCGATGCAATCATCGATGTCGCGCTATCCTGCGGTGCAGAGGCGATTCACCCGGGATATGGATTTTTAAGTGAAAATGCGGACTTTGCTAGGAAAGTCAAAGAAGCTGGGCTTGTGTGGATTGGACCTGACCATTCTGTGATTGCCAAAATGGGCGATAAAAACGCCGCGCGGGAGCTTATGAAAGCAAATGGGATTCCTATCGTGCCGGGCACTGAGCCACTAAATAGCCACACCATTGATGAGATTAAGATTATCGCTAATAAAATCGGCTATCCCGTGATTTTAAAGGCGAGTAATGGTGGCGGTGGGCGCGGGATTCGCGTGGTGCGTGGCGATGATGAGATAGCGGAAAATTTTGCGGCGTGTAAGCGCGAGGCGATGATATTTTTCAAAAATGACGAAGTTTTTATGGAAAAATATATCGAAAATCCCAAGCACATTGAGTTTCAAATCATCGGCGATAATTACGGCAATATCGTGCATTTGCTTGAGCGCGACTGCTCGATTCAACGCCGTCATCAAAAGCTAGTCGAAATCGCCCCAAGCCCCACGATGAGCATCGATTTGCGCCGTAAAATGGGCGCGGTGGCAGTCGCCGCAGCAAAAGCAGCGAAATACACAAACGCAGGGACGATTGAATTTTTAGTCGATGATTTGGGGAACTTTTATTTTATGGAGATGAATACGCGAATCCAAGTCGAGCACGGCATCACGGAGGAAATCACAAATTTTGATTTAATCGGACGGCAGATTCGTTGCGCTGCGGGGGAGATTTTGGATTTGAATCAAAGCGAAGTGATTCATCAAGGATATGCTATCGAAGTGCGCATAAACGCCGAAGATGTGGCAAATGACTTTATCCCGTGTCCGGGCAAAATCACGGCTTACTATCCTGCGCTGGGACCTTTTGTGCGAATCGATAGCGCGGTTTATAAGGACTATGTGATTCCGCCAAATTACGATTCGATGATTGCTAAGCTAATCGTCCGCGCGAGTAGCTATGATTTGGCGGTGAATAAGCTAATCCGCGCGTTGCAGGAATTTAAGATTCGCGGGATTAAGACGACAATCCCATTTTTGCTAAATATCGCAAAGGATAAGGACTTCCGCAAGGGCAATTTTGATACTTCGTATTTGGAGAGCAAAATGGCGGAGCTAATGCCAAGTGAGATTGTGAATAATGATGATATAGTGGTGGCGATTGCCACAGCGATTGCAGTGCAAAATGGGTGGTAAGGGGCGCGTTTGTCTTTTTGCGTGGATACAATTTGTGTCTCGGGTAATCATTTGAATTATTTTTGCATAAAACTGCGCTCGATAGACGCTTAAGTCTTATCTCGCTT
>JBNMJF010000109.1:0-6182 GCA_050873665.1 Helicobacteraceae bacterium | reverse complement strand
ATTGGGGGCTTACGAACGGCACTTTTTAACTATCTCTACGCCAAAGCAAATGGTGGCAAATTTTTGTTGCGAATCGAGGACACAGACTTTTCGCGCAATAGCGATGAGGCGGTGGGCGCGATTTTAGAGGCGTTTAAATGGGTGGGATTGGACTATGACAATGAAGTAATATTTCAATCCCAAAGATTAGAGATTTACGCCAAATACGCGCAGGATTTGCTAAAAAGTGGCAAGGCGTATCATTGCTATATGACAAAGGACGAGTTAGATGCGGAGCGACAAAAGGCAAGTGCGCAGGGCAAAGTCTATCGCTACGACAATCGCTACCGCGATTTTAGCGGGACGCCACCTAGTGGCATTGCCCCAGCGATTCGCATAAAAGCACCGCTAAGCGGGGAGATTTGCTTTTATGATGCGATTAAAGGCGAAGTGCGAATCGATGCCAAAGACGTCGATGACTATATCATTATGCGAAGCGATGGGACGCCGACTTATAACTTTGTGGTGGCGATTGATGACGCGCTTATGGGGATTAGCGATGTGATTCGAGGCGATGACCACCTTAGCAACACGCCAAAGCAGGTGATTATCTATGATGCGCTTGGAATGAGTGTGCCGAAATTCTGCCACATACCGATGATTTTGAATGAAAAAGGGCATAAGCTAAGCAAAAGGGACGGCGCGATGAATGTGATGGATTACAAGGCTATGGGCTTTTTGCCTGAGGCGTTGCTAAATTTTTTGCTACGACTTGGCTTTAGCCACAATGACAAAGAGATTTTTAGCCTTAATGAAATGGTGGAGCTGTTTAATTTAGGTGCGCTTAGCCACTCGCCATCAGCTTACAATCTCTCCAAACTCTTTTGGCTAAATAATCACTACATTAAAGAATGCAACGATTCGCGCTTGGAGGGGCTTTTGAAAGCAGATTTTGCGGATTTGGGAAGTTTGGATTTGCTAGATTCGCCTAAAAAAGCGGTGCTTTTTGCTGAAATCAAACCGCGCGTAGAGACTTTGAGCGCGTTTGCGGAGATGATTGGCGCGGTGTTAAATGCGCCACAAACTTATGATGAAAAGATGATGAAAAAATGCGATTTACAAGCCGATTTTGGCGCAATAATCGAGCGCGTAGATTTTAGTAGCGTGGAGTGCGTGGCGGATTCGTTGCATAAAATCGCCGATGATTTAGGACTTGGCATTGGCAAACTAATGATGCCACTAAGACTAATAATGCTTGGCAAAAGCGGAGGAATCGGCGTAAATGAGACGCTATTCATACTAGGCAAGGACGAAGCGATTCGCCGAATCGCGCGATTTAAGGATTTTGTAGCGAAATAATTTGGCGATTTTGTGTGAAAATGGCGCGAATCGCAAATGCTATCATTGCTTTGCAACAACAGCGATATGCGATATTTTCGCTAAATCTTAGAAGCTATAAATATAGCGGACATTGACATTCCAAGGTATGTAGAATTTAACATTTGCGTTTGCAGTGCCTACACCCAAATCTAGCGTTTTATTATACGCCGTAGTCCCTACAAATGGCACTTTTGCAAGCACTTCGATTTCGTGGTTTGTAAGGAAATTGGTGCGAATACCGACATTTACCCACGCATCAAATCCTGTGTAGGTTTTATCTTTTATATCAGAAAGTCCATCTGCATTCTGCCCACTTGCCTCTGCAAATCTTTTCTTTGCAGCGTCTATGGAATTTGAAGTGATAAAGGTATTTGCACCTATACCAACACCTGCAAATAGCCCCAAATTCGCCTCCTCAAACGCTGCGACATTAAATAGCAAATCCAAATTTACGCCATAGTTTAGCGCGGCTATGGTATAGTCTTGGAAAATTGTGCGCTCAGTAGTAGTCCCGCCAATATTTTGAATGTCTTTACCCACTTCCTCGTTGCTAAGCGTATGGATATAGTTTAGATTCGCATACGCCCTTAGTCCAAACCAAGAAGTGAAAAACGCCTTGTATCCGCCGACAATACCGACATTAAAGCCATAAGGCTCAAGTTTTTCTGAGTATGTTTGGCTATTTCCAACAGCCGATAGAGTTAGCTTTGCCTCTTGCTTACTCGCACTTGCGCCCACTTCTACGCCGATAAATCCAGCACTTTCCTCAGCTACCGCATTACTTGCTAATGCAGTTGCCACCGCCACGCTTAAAACCAATGATTTTGACAATTTTTTCATTGTCATTGCTCCTTTAAAAAAATAAATTCGCCCAGCCTTATTTTTTGTAGGTAGATTCATAAAAATTCACACAAAGCCCCATTGTAAAGCATTTTAGTGTGCAAAAAATTTTGGGATTTTGCGCAATTTTTTAAACTACCAAAAAAATAAAAACAAAAAGCGTAAAAACCATTTTACCCCCCCCTAGTTTAACTTTAGCTTAAATTTTTGGATTTTTTGTGGTGAAAATGTGAGTTTTATTTTATAAAATGAGAAATTTTAAAGATTTGGGTTGCAAGAAAATTAACCATCAAAGTAATGGTGGTGTGGCTTTGCGCCGTTTTTACGCGAAACAAGCAAAATAAGACTTGAGCGTCTATTGACGAAGCAAGGTGGCGAAACGCCGTGTGAATCGCACCACAAAATAAATTGAAAAACACTTATTTATAAATCGCGCGTAAATGCTCCATCTTACTACTCGCATTTAGCAGTAGCATATCCGCCAAAACAAGCGCGAGTAGCGATTCCGCCACCACGCTACCGCGAATCGCAATGCAAGGGTCGTGCCGTCCTTTGAGATTTAGCTCCACTTCGCGCCCGTTTTTATCAATCGTCTTTTGTGGGCGGAAAATGCTTGGCGTGGGCTTAAAATGCACCTTTATGACAATCTCATCGCCATTGCTTATGCCACCCAAAATCCCGCCACTATGATTGCTGATAAAGCCCTGCGAATCGATAAAATCATTATTTTCGCTACCCAAAAGCGCACTTGCCTCCACGCCAGAGCCGATTTCAACGGCTTTCACGCCATTTAGCCCCAGCATTACCGCACCGATTGCCGAATCTAGTTTGTGATAAAGCGGTTCGCCAAGCCCGAGTGGCACATTTTGCGCGGAAATTAGCGCGACACCGCCTATGCTATTTTGGCTTTCACGCGCATTTTTGATTGCCTCTTTTTGTGCATTTTCCACCGCCGAATCAAGGCTAAAAATCTCGCTTTTTATGGCATTTTCAAAAGAAATATTTTTTGCCAAAATGCCTCCGATTCCTAAAATCCCGCTACGAATCACAACGCCAAATTCGCGCAAAATCATCTTTGCAAACGCCCCAGCAGCAACCCTTGCGACACTCTCTCTGGCACTACTACGCCCACCGCCACGATAATCTCTCAATCCATATTTATGAAAATATGTGAAATCCGCGTGGCTAGGGCGAAAAATATCTTTGACACTTTCATAATCGCTACTTTTAGTATTTTGATTCGCCACAATTAGCGCGATAGGCGCACCTGTGGAGATTCCCTCAAATACGCCACTTAAAATCTCTGCAATATCGCTCTCTTTGCGCTGTGTGGAGTAGAGATTTTTTCCGCCCTTGCGCCTATTTAGCTCATTTTGCAATAAATCTAAGTCGATTTTTAGCCCCGCAGGGACGCCGTCAAGGACGCACCCTATCGCCTGTCCGTGCGATTCGCCAAATGTGCTTACGCGAAATTTTAATCCAAGTGTATTCATAGCTAGTTTGCACTTTTTTCGCGTTTTAGGCGGTTGTAGGCGATTTTGGCGCAGGTTTGCTCGGCGTCTTTTTTGCTTTTGCCACTTGCGGTGGCGAATTTCTGCCCGTTTATTAGCACTTCCATTGTGAAACTTTTATTATGGTCAGGTCCGCTTGAATCCACCAAAACATACTCGGGCAAATCCCCGCAAATCGCTTGTGTAATCTCTTGGAGCGCGGTTTTGTAATCCACAAAGAGATTTTCTAACTCCACGCCTTTGTATTCATACTCCAGCAGTGAAATGATGAGTTTTCGCGCACTCTCTAAGCCTCCATCAATATAAATCGCGCCCACTAACGCCTCAAAGGCGTCTGATAAGATTGATGGCTTTTTATGTCCTGCGTTGCGCGATTCGGATTTTGAGATAAGCAAATATCTGCCTAAATCAAGCGCGTTTGCGAGATTTGCCAAACTATTTTCATTTACCATTGCGGCGCGAATCTTTGTCAAAACGCCCTCATTGCGCCTATAAAGAATATGAAATAAATAATCCCCGATGATTAAATCAAGCACCGCATCGCCTAAAAACTCCAATCGCTCGTTGTTTTTATTCTTATCAAAGCTCTTGTGCGTGAGTGCCAAAATCAGCAGATTTTCGTCCTTAAAATGATAGTCGATTCGCGCTTGTAGCATACGATAATCGTTGAAATTTTTTAGCTCAAAGGCGGAGATGATTTTTTTGCTAAGTTTGGTGGGATTTAGCGATTTTGTCGCTAAATCCGTGCGATTCGCCCTTGAATCCGCTAAATCGCTTAAATCCTTTGAATCTACAAAATCCACGCCAGATTCGCCATAATTGCCATTTGATTCGCCGTAGTCGCTATTAGATTCGCGTTTTTTGGGCTTTAGCGATTGTCGTTTTCTAACCCTTGAATCGCGCAAATCAAATAGATTCCCGCTAGGCTTCGCGCCAGATTTTTTGACTTTTTGCGCTTCATCTTTAGCGATTTTGTCGCATTCCTCATTTTCCTTATGTCCGCTGTGTCCCTTTACCCACGCCGCTGTGATAATGTGCTTTGTGGATAAACTCACATATTCGCGCCACAAATCGGGATTTTTCACTTCGCGGAAATTTTTTACAATCCAATTTTTTAGCCACAAATTTATGCCATCGCAGACATATTTTGAATCGCTTATTATTTCCACACAGCACGGCTCTTTAAGTGCTTTTAAGCCCTCCACAACAGCGCTCAATTCCATACGATTATTTGTTGTATTTGCCACGCCACCACTTACGATTTTTCTAAAATCTTTGCCCTCATTTTGGTAGCTTAGTATCGCACACCAGCCACCAAAGCCCGGATTTCCAAGACTTGAGCCATCGCAATACATTGTTACTTTTTTCATTTCTAAATCCTTTATTTTTGTTTTTCTAATATTTCTAGCACTACGCTATTACCGCCTACCTCAGCGCAGTTTGGGCATCTATGTGATTCAAAAGGAAAAATCCCTTGGCAAAAATCGCACCGATATTTAAAGCCCAAATCTGCCTTTTTACTCGAATCTTTGCCTAAGATTCGCAACACTTCTAACTCAAAAATCTCGCATTCCTCATTGTCATCTAGTTGCCCTTTGGCGCGATAAATATCGGCGATTTGTTTGTGAGATTTTATCGCTTCGATATTTTGCGGAGGTGGCAAATTCCAAAGCAAATCCACATAATTATGCAAGTTTTTCTCACTCATCACAATCTCCCAAAATCGCTTTATATTGTGCTGCAAAAAATATTGCAAAGCTAATTTTTTCGTGCTTTGCGTCATCGCTTTTAGAATCTCGCGCTCTTTTAGGCTTAGATTCATCAAGCTATCATTGATTAAAACTAGCATTTTTATGTAGTTTTTGACATTTGCTAACTTCGCCTTGTCCATTTTTGTCGCGCCACTCTCTACTTCCTCTAAACAGCTAACCACATCAAGCGCGTTGCTATACTCGCCTAGCGTCTCGTAAGTCTGCATTAAAAGCGTTAGCGCGTTTGTGTTGCGTGGATTGTTTTTTAGGATTTCGATAAAAATGCCCTTTGCGCGTTGCATAAAACCAGCCTTGTAGTAGGCGATTCCAAGCAATTCAAAAATCTCAATCTTTGATTTTAACTCGCTAAGTCTATCCAAAATCGCCAAATAAATTTTTATCGCATCATCAAAATTCCCACTTTGGACATAAATCTTAGCGATGAAAATCAGCGTCTCTTGGGGCGTTTTGGAGAAATTGATTGCGTCATTTAGATTTTTATCAAACTCATAAAAATTGAGATTTTCCGCCATAGCCTTTAGTGAATCCTCTTTTTCCTTTAGTTTAAAGCGATTGCGCGTGTAGTCCGCGATTGCCACTAAAATGATAATAGACAAAATGATGATAATGCTAAAGAGCGGGTCTTTATAGAAATCAGTAAAGAATGAAATGAGTTTGTCCAAAAAATTAACCTTTTTCAATTTGTTCTGGGGTAATCATT